>NZ_JCBDGH010000096.1:0-125162 GCF_059833955.1 Vibrio sp. R15-SG3-ISO1A | reverse complement strand
TTAAGCCTTGCTGGCGTTGTGATTGCTCAAGTACTTGCTCAACCGACATGCCAATTAAACCAGAGTGACGTATTAGCTGTGAAGCCACTGGGTTGTGGGCCAAGACCTTACCTCGCTCATCAGCAATCACTATGCCTTGCCAGCCAGAACTGAGGAAGGAAGAGTCTGTAGCTAAGTTGAGTTGCACAGCACCGTCAGGTACAGAGGCTAACAATCGGTTTTCCACCATCTGAACCATATTTTGCACCAGTAACTGCTCGGTGGCATCGTGGGTTTTCTGCTCACTAGTGACATCCAAGATACCAACCAAGGTACCTTGATGATTGAAGAGTGGGCTCGCCGAACAACTGATGAATCGGTGATGTTTGATGTAATGTTGCTCCCCAACGATGGTGAGCGCGCGACGTTCATGGATCGCAGTACCGATGGCGTTGGTTCCCTTAACATGCTCCAACCAACACGAACCTGTGCCGAGTGAAATGGCCGCTAATTTATCGCGAAATTTATCTTGTCCCCAAGTCGCGAGAATCACGCCCTGTGGATCGGTCAAGATCAAACGACTGTCTGTGCGAGCCATCACTTGATTGAACAGAGGAAGCGCACTGGTTTCCACCGCCTCAATGACCTCACGACATTGAAAGCGACGTTCATCCAATTTCGCTTTGCTTAACGTAATGTCTTCTGGCTTCCTCACTTCTCTTAGACCCGCATGGCTACTGCGTGTCCAAGAAGAAGCCAACCAGTCTTGCGTGTTCATCGATCGCAGCTGCATACCTGCTCCAATAGTCAACAATCAGATGTGTCAATTTGGAACAGCTGAACATTCCTGCCCGCTTTCCAAAGCGCAAAAAACTCGCACCCATAACACCGTTACATTATTGGAAACTCTAGCTCGACAACATATTTACAACAAGTTTTTAACACTTGGTCTGTGATTTGCCTAAGTATTTCTTGTCCATGTGTTTAAAACACCGTGCGATAGATTCGAAGATCAGTACCTTCGCCGATTTGATACACATGAACAATCTACCCAGAACAATAACGATAGCGCCCAGCGCTACCAGTAATCTGAACGAGAAACAAAAGGACTTCACATGATCTATGCTCAACCCGGAACTCAAGGTTCACTTACGAACTTCAAGTCTCACTACGACAACTACATCGGAGGAGAATGGGTGAAACCAGTCAGCGGCAAATACTTTGACAACGTCTCTCCCGTCAATGGCAAAGTGTATTGCCAAGTCGCACGTTCTTCCGCCGAAGATATCGAACTCGCACTCGACGCGGCGCACCACGTTCGCTCGGCATGGGCATCCACGAGCGTCACTGAACGCGCCAACATCCTGCTTAAAATCGCAGATCGCATCGAGGCTAACCTTGAAGAACTGGCCGTGGCCGAGACTTGGGAGAACGGAAAACCGGTACGTGAAACGCTGGCCGCTGATCTACCGTTAGTTGTCGACCACTTCCGCTATTTCGCTGGCTGTATCCGAGCACAAGAAGGCAGCGCCGCCGAACTGGATGCCACAACCGCAAGCTATCACTTTCCTGAGCCGATTGGTGTTGTTGGTCAAATCATCCCATGGAACTTCCCCATGCTCATGGCGGCATGGAAACTTGCGCCAGCGCTTGCCGCGGGCTGCTGTGTGGTATTAAAGCCGGCCGAACAAACACCCACGTCCATCTTACTCTTGATGGAAAAAATTGGTGACTTAATCCCGGCGGGAGTCATTAATGTTGTCAACGGCTTCGGCAATGAAGCAGGTCAAGCACTTGCTACCAGTAACCGAATCGCCAAACTGGCCTTTACGGGGTCAACAGAAGTCGGTAACCATATCCTCAAATGCGCCGCGGATAACTTAATACCATCAACCGTTGAGCTGGGCGGTAAATCGCCCAATATTTACTTCCCTGACATCTTTGAACACGAGGATGAGTACCTAAATAAATGTATAGAAGGCACATTGCTCGCTTTCTTCAATCAGGGCGAAGTCTGTACTTGCCCTTCTCGTGTCTTGGTGCACGAAGCCGTGTATGACCAGTTCATTGCCAAAGTCGCAGAGCGAGCAAAGAGCATTCAACAAGGCAACCCACTTGATACGGACACACAAGTCGGAGCACAGGCCTCTCAAGAGCAATTTGACAAGATTCTGAGCTATTTGGAAATTGGCCGCCAAGAGGGGGCAAATGTGGTGTTCGGCGGAGAAGTGGCCCCACAAAGTGACGACATTGCCTCTGGCTACTATATCCAACCAACACTCCTTGAAGGCAACAATAAAATGCGTGTCTTCCAGGAGGAAATTTTCGGTCCTGTCATTGCGATCACCAAGTTCAAGGATGAAGCAGAAGCGCTCGCGATAGCCAACGATACGGACTACGGCTTGGGGGCTGGCGTGTGGACTCGTGACGCCAACCTTGCCTATCGTATGGGGCGTCACATCGAAGCTGGCCGAGTGTGGATAAACTGCTACCATGCCTACCCTGCCCACGCCGCCTTTGGAGGCTACAAGAAATCAGGCATCGGGCGAGAGACACACAAAATGATGTTGGATCACTATCAAAACACCAAAAACTTACTCATCAGCTATGACGTGAATCCACTTGGGTTCTTCTAGGTAAGGCCATCCGACGTTACACTGGGCACACTCGCATGTGCCCATTTTCATCTGGCCACTTGAGCAATGCTAGAGTGATCTTTTTGAGGATTGACGCGCTTTCTTCACGTCATCCCAATACAGTACTCCACTAGCCACCAGCGCTAAAAGTGACACCGTAAACAGCGCCGGCATACTCAAAATCCATGCAAATACCGCTGCGAGAAAAGCCACAAAACAGATCATACGGCTGCTCGACATCACGCGACCTAGTTTTCTACTCATAACGCCTCCTATCACTGGAAAGAAATGGGAAAACTGGGTGATATTGGTGACAGATGCTCCGTCATGAGTACAGTTAGAGAGTGGCAGAAAAGGAGATAAATTAACCTAAAACAAGCTCAAAATAGCTTTAGATGTGATCATGGCAGTCAGCACAGCACAAAGCGCATCACCACTCGTCGATAGGCCAATATACATCAATAAAGAAGTACACCGTCATGACCAAGCTAGACAACGCAACGAAACGCTTCACTGTTTGCTGCGCTACTCGCCTAGACACACGTGCCGCCAAATACCCGCCGCTTAGTGTACCCATCATGACCGCTATACCACGTGGCCAGTCTATTGCCCCTTCAGCGACAAAAATAACGATCGCCACCAAAGAGACCGCCGAGGAAATCAGCAGTTTAAGACCGTTCATTTGATTAATATTTTGATAGCCTGCTAACACAAGGTAGCTCAATACAATCACGCCAAGCCCTGCATTGAAGAAACCGCCATACGCCGCGACGAAAACCAAAAACAGTGTCAAGATGACGCTTTTAAGTCGAACTTCTCGAGTCGGATGTGTCGCCAGACGTGACGCCCATGCGCTAATGTGATGACCATAAATAAACAGCAAGGTAGCAAACAGCAGCAGCCACGGAATTGCACCAAGAAACTGCTGCTCTGAGACACTCAATAACAACCAAGCACCTAACGCTCCGCCGAGTAAACTGCCCAGAACAATTCGAATAATTTGTTTTTTTTCAGAAGCGATGTCTTCACGAAATCCATAGGCGCCACTGAGGTAACCCGCGCAAGCGGCAAAGGTATTGGTGGCGTTTGCAACAATTGGCGGCACGCCAACAAACATCAGCGCAGGAAAAGTGATAAAACTGCCACCCCCAGCGACGCTATTGAGTATTCCCCCCAACACGCCAGCGACGAACAACACTGCCCAATCCATACCACTCCAACCTTCGCTGCAAAACCCATAATCTAACCAGTTTTCGAGGCGAGCCCAAGTAAAGAGCAACGAAACTGTGCGTTGGCTAACTTAGACCAAGGTATTGATTTCTCGCTGTTAATGTTCATCGAATTGACAGTGCAATCTCCTTCCACTCCTGGATTTCTTGTCGATAGTGCGCAGTCTGATCAGGGGTCATGCTGTTGATAATGGTCACCAGGTAACGTCTCGACAGTTGCTGGTTGTATTCAATTTTTTGCTCCAAATCGGCGCTATAGAGCTTGTCTGGAGTATCCATCAACGATTGTAGCTTGGGTTGGAAGAGTGAAGGCTCGACACGTACAGCAAGTAAGGCATTGAGCTCAACACGCATACGCGTCTGATGCGCGACCCAATCTTGGTTGGTCAGTGTCATGTCCGCAACCCATTGATCAACCATCAGTTGCTGTTCATCGGTTAAGTCACCGACCCAAGTTTCGATATTCTCTTCTATACGCGTTTTGTATCGTTGCCGAATCGCTTGTTCAGAAAGGTCTTGGTAACGTTTTTTGTACTGGGTGTGCTTTACTCGGATATTGTCCATGAGCTCTTCAACTTGCTCATCAGACAGTTGGCTGGCCAGTTCGTAGAGTTCTGGCGTCACTTTTGCGACCAGACGAGTCGTGTGCGCCTCGAGCTTCTGCTGCTCAGAGATCAGATCATCGACAGTAAACGTGGCTGGCTCAATCGCCATCAACTCATCCAAATGTTCAATATAATGTGGGATCTCTTGCTCACGGTGCCACTCGCTCAAGGTGGCGATCTTCTCGCTTGCGAGGGACTCTTGGTCATCGTCCAGTTCAACGTAGTCTTGTAAGTAACGTACCAACAACCAATCCATATTGTTGTACACAAACTTAGTACTGCACCCCACTAAACCGAGCGCGATCAAAAGCATCAGTCCAAATTTCTTCATTGCGGTTTCCTTTGCAACACACTGCTGATGTCCATTCTGTTTATCACGACTGCGCACTGGCAGTGGTGATAAACCAAGCAATATTAATACCAAACTTGAAAGTTGCTATTGGTCGGTCAAGGCCTTCACCTCTATTCAACACTCCATGACCGACTTCTTTAATACGACCACAAAAATCCATAGAAGTTTGACATTGTTAACGCTAGGTTGCGCCAACGTCAGCATCGTATCCAAACTCTTTACACAAGCTGTAATAAGAATTACTTACCTTGACAGACGCAAAATCGATCACTCGCTAGTATAGACATCAACGGTAACCAATAAGGAGTCTCCGTGATGAAAAAACTCATTCTACTTTCAACGTTAATCCTAAGTTCTTCTGTGTTGGCGTCAACGCAAACTACCCAATCACATCGCTCACTGACGACGGGTGATTATCAGAGTAAGCAGATGGCTTACGAGGCGGGCTTTAAACTGATGGAAGAAGTGCGCGCCATGGATGCATCGGAGTTAAAACGTACACTTCCTATCCATCAAAGTAACGTTCTACTACCTTCTATCAAAGTGGAAGATATGACGGTCACCGTCGAAGAGTTCGCTTCTGAACGCGGCCAAGTTGCCTATAAAGCGCTAGTGAACGTCGACTATGAATATCAGTACCGCGAAAGCAATAATAGCTAGTAGCGCCCTTTCTCTGAAACAACAAAACGCAGGCATTTGCCTGCGTTTTGTTTTGCCTTGTTCCAAAAGATCGCATCCGATAGACAGGCAATAAAAAAGGAGAGCCTAAGCTCTCCTTTTCCTAATCCTAACAGCGAACTCTAATTAAAGAGCTGCTTTCGCTTTTTCAACAAGTACTGCGAATGCAGATTTGTCGAATACCGCGATGTCAGCAAGGATCTTACGGTCGATCTCGATAGATGCTTTCTTAAGACCGTTGATGAAACGGCTGTAAGATAGACCATTTTGACGAGATGCAGCGTTGATACGAGCGATCCATAGTTGACGGAACTGACGCTTCTTAGCGCGACGGTCACGGTAAGCGTATTGACCAGCTTTAGTAACTGCTTGGAAAGCTACGCGGTAAACACGTGAACGTGCTCCGTAGTAACCTTTAGCTTGTTTTAGAACTTTCTTATGACGTGCACGAGCTTGTACACCACGTTTTACGCGAGGCATTATGCTTCTCCTAAACTAAACGATAAATAAACTAAAAAGAATTAAGCGTATGGCAACATACGGGTAACAGCAGCCACTTCACAACGTGGAAGGATTGCGTTAGGACGTAGTTGACGCTTGTTCTTAGTAGTACGCTTAGTCAGGATGTGACGTTTTGTAGCGTGCTTGTACTTAATACCACCAGCAGTTTTCTTGAAACGCTTAGCAGCACCTTTGTTGGTTTTCATCTTAGGCATGATGAATAACTCCGCATTGTAGTAGTTTAATAAACACGTAATCAGGGCGAATAAAACCCCGCCATTTGACCGTAAGGTAAACGGCAGGGTTGAATTACTTGTAAGCCGTTAATTACTTCTTCTTAGGGGCAAGAACCATGATCATCTGACGCCCTTCAATTCTGCTTGGGAAAGATTCCACAACAGCAAATTCTACTGTGTCTTCTTTCAAGCGCTTGAGAACATCAACACCGATGTCTTGGTGTGCCATTTCTCGGCCACGGAAGCGAATTGTTACCTTCACTTTGTTGCCTTCTTCAAGGAAACGCGTCAGGTTGCGTAGTTTTACCTGATAGTCTCCAATATCAGTTCCAGGACGGAATTTTACTTCTTTAATCTGGACCTGTTTTTGCTTTTTCTTCTGCTCTTTAGCAGATTTGCTCTTCTCAAAGAGGAATTTACCGTAGTCCATTACACGACATACTGGTGGCTCAGCGTTTGGACTGATTTCAACCAAATCCATACCTGCTTCTTCAGCAGCTGCGACTGCTTCTTGGATAGAAACAACACCCACTGATTCGCCATCAGCACCCGTCAAACGAACTTCACGAACGCCACGAATTTCACCGTTTAAACGATGAGCATTTTGTTTGGCCGGTACTTGGCCGCGTCTTCCGCCTTTAATAGTTTATTCCTCCAGATTGAGCTTACGGGTAGAGATCTCGTCTTGGATGTATGCAATAAAGTCATCCACTTTAAATTTACCGAGGTCTTTACCTTTACGAGTACGTACTGCGATTTCGCCGGCTTCCATCTCTTGGTCACCACAAACCAGCATGTATGGTACACGCTTTAAAGTATGTTCGCGGATTTTAAAGCCAATCTTCTCATTTCTCAAGTCTGCTTTTGCTCTAATTCCAACTTTTTGTAGTTTTTGAGCCACTTCCTTCGCGTAATCAGACTGCTTATCAGTAATATTCATGACAACAGCTTGCTCAGGAGATAGCCAAGTTGGGAAGAAGCCAAAGTACTCTTCGATGAGAATACCGATAAAGCGCTCAAGCGAGCCCAAAATCGCACGGTGGATCATAACAGGAACTTGACGTTCGTTGTTCTCATCCACATAAGAGGCACCTAGACGGCCAGGTAGATTGAAGTCTAGCTGCACCGTACCACATTGCCATGCACGATCGAGACAGTCATACAGAGTGAACTCGATCTTAGGACCGTAAAATGCACCTTCGCCCTCTTGAATTTCGTATGGAATGTCCATCGATTGTAAAGATTGCTTCAACGCTTCTTCCGACTGATCCCAGATCTCATCTGATCCGACTCGCTTTTCAGGACGAGTGGAGAGCTTAACGACGATGTTCTCGAAGCCAAACGTCTGGTATGTGTCGTAGACCATCTTAATACAGCCCGTCACTTCCTCTTGGATTTGACTCTCTGTACAGAAGATGTGCGCGTCATCTTGCGTAAAACCCCGCACACGCATGATACCGTGCAGGGCACCTGACGGTTCATTACGGTGACAAGAACCAAACTCCGCCATACGCAGAGGCAAGTCACGGTAAGATTTCAGACCTTGGTTAAAGATCTGTACGTGACCTGGGCAGTTCATTGGTTTGATGGCGTATTCACGGTTTTCTGACGACGTGGTAAACATCGCATCGGCGTATTTATCCCAGTGACCTGAACGCTCCCAAAGCACGCGATCCATCATCAATGGACCTTTCACTTCTTGGTAGTCGTACTCTGTAAGTTTTTCACGAACAAACACTTCCAAATCACGGAAAATAGACCAACCGTTGTGGTGCCAGAACACCATACCCGGTGCTTCTTGCTGCATGTGGAACAAGTCCAGCTGCTTACCGATTTTGCGGTGGTCACGCTTGGCGGCTTCTTCTAAGCGTGTAAGATGCGCTTTCAGCGCTTTCTTGTCGTGGAAAGCCGTACCATAAATACGCTGCAACATTTTGTTGTCGCTGTTACCACGCCAGTAAGCACCCGCTACATTCAGTAGCGTAAAGTGCTGACAAAAACCCATATGTGGTACGTGAGGACCACGACACATATCGATGTATTCTTCATGATGGTAGAGGCCTGGACGGTCATCGCGTGCGACGTTCTCATCCAAGATTTCCATTTTGTAAGTTTCACCACGTGATTCAAACGCATCACGTGCTTCCTGCCAACTGACTTTCTTCTTAATGACTGGGTACTTGGTTTTCGCCAGTTCTTTCATGCGCTTTTCGATCTTTTCAAGATCTTCTTGCGTCAATGACTCTTCTAAGTCGATGTCGTAGTAGAAGCCACTATCGATGGTCGGACCGATCGCCATCTTCGCGTTCGGATAAAGCTGCTTGATCGCGTGACCTAACAAGTGCGCACATGAGTGACGCACGATTTCAAGACCATCCACTTCATCTTTTACTGTGATGATTTCAAGGCTTGCATCCGCTTCGATGAGATCACAAGCATCGACACGTTGACCATCAACACGCCCCGCAATAGTAGCTTTCGCCAGACCAGGGCCGATAGATTGCGCGACATCAAGAGTAGAAACAGGGTTGTCAAATTGACGCTGACTGCCGTCAGGAAGAGTAATAATAGGCATTTAACTGTCCTTTACAGTGGTGTTGCACACCAAGCAACACTTGCAATTCATACGTATCTTTCACGGCCGGGATAATGGCCGTCAAAGGCGAGAATTCAGCTCCTTTTATATGCAAATACGGATGCACAACTCAGGAGCGAACGAGCATTCTAACGTAACTGACTCAAATAACAATCAATGTCACAAAAAAGTGATGATTTGGCTTATTGATTGAGCTGGTAACGCACCTCAGTAATAAGATCACTGGCGAGCAAACCAACCTGGTCTTCGCGCCGTGCTAACTCATCCGCCGCAAGACTGTGAAGGTAGACGCCAAGCTTTGCCGCGTTGCTGAGTGATAATCCTTGAGCCAATAACGCCGCGATAATTCCGGTCAATACGTCGCCCATACCACCACTCGCCATGCCCGGGTTGCCCGCAAAACACACAGAGGTCACCTCGCCATCATAAATGAGTGTCCCAGCTCCTTTGAGAACGACGGTGCCGCCGTATCGTTGTTGCAAAGCCTTGATTGCGGTAAAGCGATCCACTTCCACCTCTGTCACCGAGCAAGCCAGTAATCTAGCCGCTTCGCCGGGATGTGGGGTAATGACACGCCGTTCATCGTAGTTGGGTTGATTGGCAAGTCGATTTAAACCGTCGGCGTCGACGACTTTAACTTGTTCATATTGCGCGGCATGATCATACAATGCGTGAGACCAAGCGTCTTGACCCAAGCCAGGTCCAATAGCCAACACTTTTTGCCCTGCAAAACGGCGACAGATCATGGCTAAGTCTTCTCGCCATCCTTCACTCATCACTTCAGGACATGCGACTTGAAGCGCGGTGACATTCTGTGGGTGGCACAGAACGCGAACAAGACCAGCACCGCTTCGCGCCGCAGCCTGAGCGCACAGACGAATCGCACCGCCATAGCCTTGGTTGCCGCCCACACACAGCAATCGCCCGTGATCGCCTTTATGTGCTAAAGCATGCCGCTTTGGCTTAAGTGCTTGCATCTCAGATTCTGACAACCGCTCCGTGTTACTGCGGACCAAGGACGAAAAGGACTCATCTACCCCCAAACCATCGAAGTGGAGTTGACCCACCACGGCCCTCGCCTCCCCTGTCACCAGTCCGCGCTTAATACCAATAAAGGTTAAAGTGTGGTCGGCCGCTATGCATGGTGACTTGCCCTTAATTCCTAGTCGAGTGCCAGAGTCGGCGCATAGCCCAGACGGCACATCGACACTGATGACTGGACAGGGAGTGTGAGAGAGAGTCTCAGCGACCGTGTCGATAATGGCTTGCGTCGGCTGACGAACCGACCCTTTTAATCCGGTGCCAAGTAATGCATCGACAATCAGCGCTGAGCGCAAAAGATCCCGCTTGAGCGCTTCGGCATGATGCTCAGTTTTAAAATAACGGATCTCGCCTCCCGAACGCACAAAGGCGAACTTCGCGGTCTCAGCGTCTCCTTGTAGTTTAGATTCATCGCCACTGAGCCACAGAGTAACGTCATACCCCGCTTGACGAGCAAGACGAGCGACCACAAATCCATCACCGCCATTATTGCCCGTTCCACACAATATCGTGATCGACTTGTCTTCAGGGTATAAGCGCTGAATAAGCGTCAAAATCGCGCGTCCTGCGCGCTCCATCAATTGATAAAGCGTGATATTGGCTCGCTTGGCAGCCAGCACTTCACCTTGTTTGACTTGATCGGCAGTGTAAAGCCACCGTGGTAGGGTTGTGGAATCCATAGGTCACTCACTGGCTAGAATCGTGCTCTCACTGTCGCACAATCCCAGCCTAGATCGCGACCTTATCGATCACTTTTTTGAGACAAGGGCTTCCGCCGTGGCGTCTTGAATCGAGAGAAACAGCGAGCGAATCTCACCGGTTGGCGTGCGCATTGGGTTTAGGGTGATATTCTGATACATGAAATCGGCTTGTTGCGTCACCGGACGCACGTTACGACACTTAAATAAATAAGGACGTTGCTGCCACGTAATAAAGCTGCGACAGCCTAAGTCGTAGACCGGCTTGGTTTTGAGTTTAAACCAGTCTTGAGGGATCTCAGGGAACAGCTCAAACAAACACTTGCCGATCGCATCATGAGATTGCACGCCGCTATGATGGGTCATAAAGCCATTCCACACTTGGACCTTATGCTCACGGTCGATGACGATTAAGCCCAAATCGACGTTTTGTACCATATCCACCATCCAGTGGAATTGCTCAAATTCAGCAGGAAGATTCAACATCAAAAGTCCTCCATCAAGTACGCCAGCTTATTGTCGAGTAGTGGCAGAGATTCATCGACAAACATAAACAGTAAATCACAACGAATCGATGTACCGTCGATGTTATAACTCACCTCAAAGGTCATGGTTTTGCTAAAAGAGCCCGTCGTTGACTCAATAACGGAGTCAATCGAAATATGCTGCCCGAGTAACACCGGAGAGCTTTGGAAAAAGCGAACTTCAGCTTGTTGGCCCAAACCATTTAAAAACGACCCAACGAGGATGTTAGAGACGTCCATTAGGAGTTCGAGTTCTTCCAACTCCTCACTGTCCGCAGGCACTTTCATCAGTTTTTTCAAATCGGAGACACTGGAGTCACTGAGCAAGACCAGCGCTTCTCCGGCAATCCCCTCGCCACTGAAACCTTGACACACGCCGGAGACTTGGTCATTTTCCGCCAAGTCTCTGAGCGCCATGTGCAGCTCGCTCACTTCAAAAATATTGACGTTCGGCAGCGGCAAATGGACAAACACATCAAAGTGGCGCGCAAGCGCATCTGCGGCGCGACCAATCGACACGTTCGCCACTTCCATGTAGATGTCACGGCGGCGAAGAACCGGCAATTCCAGAGACACGGGAGTCACGATTTGTGGCTTGGCCTGAGGTTCCACCAGATCGCGTAGAACCGCTTTCAACGCGTCTTGATTGATAGGTTTTTGGATGAAGGCTTTCGCCCCCAAAGACATCACACGCTCTTTCGCTTTGGGCTGAATGTCCCCTGACACAACCACAACCGGAATGTCTATGTTGCGTTTTTGGATCTCATCTAAGGTGCCAAACCCGTCCAGCTCAGGCATGGTCAAATCGAGGAACATCAGTTTGAATGAGTTCTCTTCAAGCTGTTTTAATGCATCGAGGCCATGAACCGCAAAACTGATGTCGGCATTCAGCGAAGCAGGAAGTGAACGCGCCATTTGTTTGCGGGCTAAAGCAGAATCATCACAAATAAGAACAGGTAAAGACATTCATGCACCTACTGCTAGTTATTGGTTTAATACTTTCAGTGTAACAGATAGTTAGCAAAGCGAGCATTATGAAACACTAATATAGAGAGAATTCCTATGTCTCATCAGAGGAGTGCTTGTCAGAAAACTCACGGGCAATCTGCGCAAACCGTGACTCTATAGAGAGAAAGACCTCGACAATCAAAGGATCAAAGTGCTGCCCAGCCCCCTCGGTAATGATCGATACCGCCTTTTCATGTGAAAAGCCCGGCTTATAGACACGGTGAGAAATCAACGCATCATAAACATCCGCGACGGCCATTAATCGCGCACTGAGTGGAATCGCCTCACCCGAAAGTCCATTGGGGTAGCCACTTCCATCCCATTTTTCATGGTGACCGCTCGCGATCTCTTTGCCGACCTTAAGAAAGTCACTTTCAAAATCCAACGAATCTTCAACGATTTCAATCACAGTCTGCCCAATCGCCGCGTGGGTTTTCATGGTGGTAAACTCTTCATCCGTCAGTTTTCCGGGTTTGAGCAACACCTGATCCGGAATTCCGACTTTACCGATGTCATGCAACGGCGCCGATTTGTAGTAAAGCTCAATCACCGTAGGCGTCAGTACGTCTTGGTAGTGGCCCATGGCAACCAGCTGCTCCGCTAGAGCTTTGATGTAGTGCTGTGTTCGTCGAATATGGTTTCCGGTTTCGTTATCTCGTGTTTCCGCCAGCGAGGCCATGGCACTCATGGTGGCGTCTTGCAACTGCTCTAACTCTCGAGTCCGCTGTTTGACTTTCTCTTCTAAAATTTCATTTTGACGTGCCAGCACTTCCTTCGCTTGCGCAAGTTTAAGGTGGGTATTCACTCGAGAACTCAAGATAGGTGGACTGATTGGCTTAAGGATGTAATCCACGGCGCCCACTTCAAATCCACGTTGTTCGTCCTCGATTTGCGACTTGGCGGTTAAGAAAATAACCGGGATCTCGGCAAGTTCAGGATCCGCCTTCAGTCGTTTACACACCTCATACCCATCCATTTCAGGCATCATTATGTCCAGTAAAATCAGGTCCGGACGTTTGGCTTTCGCGATGTCTAGCGCTTGTTGACCACCCGTTGCGAGCATCACTTTGTGCTCGAGCCTAAGTAGTGCACTGATCAGCACGCGATTTTCAATGTTGTCATCGACCGCTAAGATCTTAGCTTTGCCGGGCTCCATTTTATCCTCCTACTCCAACTGCATTTGCTTATCTGATAACACCTGTTTGAACGACTCACTTGCTGCCACCAAATCATAATCATTAATGTGGCGACAACAGAGGTCGAACGCATCGCCGGCCAGTGCTGACCTTAAAGCGTCATAGTGCTCTTCAAGGAAATCGACTGCATCGACATCCGCCTCTTCTAACAATAGGTCGAGTTGCGCGATCAAAGATGAGACATCACCGTCACTACCTGTGACCACCTCTGAGACGGGCGGCGTGCACGCAATACACGTACAGATTTGATCAAAAAATGGCGCGATCGCGTTATCCAGTTCGTTCAACGCCGCCGATGTTTCGCTTTCGTCCTCATTGATGAGCGCGAGCTCTAATCGAGATCCCATCGCCGCAAGTAAGCCAGCGCCAAGATTCGCCGCCGTCCCTTTTAATGTATGCGCCATGAGCACCGCCTCGTCGCGCCGCGCGTCTTGTATCGCAGAGGTGATGCGCGCCACGACATCACGCTCTTTGTCGACAAACTGACCCAAAATACGCTCATACAAATCTCGGTTTCCCGCCACCCGCAATAAGCCACTTTGGCTATCCAATCCTTGGATGGTATCAAGGGATAAGGGCGCTTGAGACGACATAGGTGATGTAGGACACCATTCATCTTGCCCAGCACTCCGCTGGACCTGACATAAGCGAGCGATGGCTTTAAACAATCTGTCTGGGTCAATCGGTTTGGAGATATGATCGTTCATGCCTAACGCCAAGCAGCGATCTCGCTCTTCGACCATGGCGTGTGCCGTCATTGCAACCAACGGAATCTCGTCATACGTCGAGTTGGCTCGAATGCGGCTCGCCGCTTCATAGCCATCCATCACCGGCATCTGTAAATCCATGAAGATGATGTCGTACGGCTGCTCTGCCGCCGCCAATTGGTCCAGCGCTTCTTGACCGTTATTCGCCACGGTGACCAGCATACCTTTGTCTTGCATCAATTCGACCGCGATCTGCTGGTTGATTTCATTATCTTCGGTCAGAAGAACGCGTAGCCCAGACAAATCCGACGCCGATAGCGGCGCACTGTGCGCGGTTAACTCACTGGTTGATGCAAACAAGCCGATCACAAGATCAATCAGATGGGATTGATTCACCGGTTTGGAGAGCGTGCCACTGACGTTGAGCGATTGAATCGCGCTTGTGAGCTGCTCGGTTTCATGACCTGCCAGCAACACAATATGGTAGTTGGGCTGATTGGAGAAGAGCGTGGATATTTGCTCGACAACTGCCGCATCCTCGCGGGTACTCGTGCTGATAAACACCAAATTGATTGGCGTCTCGCTCGACATTGATTGCTCTAGGTGTGCTAGCGCTTTTTTGCCATCGTCCATCAATACAGGCGAATTAGGTAGTGCCGCAAGCAGTTCTCCCATAGTGGTCAGCGCTTCGGCGTGTTCATCCACCACCAAAGGTCTGACATGATGAAGTTGACTCGGCACAACTTGGCTCCAGTGACTGCGACTGTCCTTAACCCCAACCAGCGCGCTAAAGGTGAAACAACTGCCTTTGCCCGCTTCACTTTGCACTGAGATATCGCCTTCCATCAACTCGACCAAACGGCGACAGATTGAGAGGCCTAGGCCAGTTCCGCCATATTTGCGGGTCGTACTGCCATCGGCTTGCGTAAATGCCGTAAACAGACGCTGGGTTTGTTCCGGCGTCATACCAATACCTGTATCTCGCACCGCGCATTGCAGCATGATGCGATCGCTCCCCTTAGGTTCAACCGTCACATCGACCGAAATATCCCCTTGATCTGTAAACTTTACAGCGTTGTTGACCAGATTAATGATAATTTGCCCAAGGCGGAGGGGATCGCCATATAGGGTACGCGGAATATCGGTTGGCACATGAAAGACCAGCTCCAATCCTTTCTCGAACGCCTTTTGTCCCGTTACCGTTGACACGTTGTGCAGTACCTCGTCTAACGAGAACTCTACTTCCTCTATCGTCAGCTTGCCTGCTTCAATTTTACTGAAATCGAGGATGTCATTGATGATGCCAAGCAGCAGTGAAGCTGAGCTGTTAATTTTGCTGATGTAATCTCTTTGCTTATCACTCAATTCGGTTTTCAGCGCTAAATGAGACATCCCAATGATGGCGTTCATCGGTGTTCGAATCTCATGACTCATGTTGGCGAGAAACATGGATTTTACTTCGACCGCTTCTTCGGCTTTTTCTTTTGCTTGATTGAGCTCATACTCAACTTGCTTTCTCTCGGTCACATCACGAAGGAACATCGCCGCGCGGCATTCACCTTCAATTTCAAACAGACTGATCCCTAAATCAATCGGGATCATAGTGCCGCTCGCGGTGTAGGTTTGCGCCTCAAAAAACGCACCGTTGATACGATCAAATTGATGCACATTAATCGAACGGTGAGTAAGTTCAGCCAGCTCTGGCGGCAACTCTATCTTAAGTAATGTCAGCAGGTCCTGCCCGACCGCCTGCTCTGTTGTGTAGCCGTAACACTCTTGCGCGGTTTTGTTCCATAAAATGACCGACATACGATCATCGACAATCGCAACGCTCGACGGCGCGCCGTCGATAATGGTTCGCGACAGAGCCTCACTCGCCACCAGCTTCTCACTGCGACGACGGATTTCTTCTTCCAGCCCTTGCTGATACACCGACAACTCGTGATTTTTCACCTGCAGTTCATGCATGAGTTCATCACGTGATTTTTGCGCTATCAGTGTCTCGAGATCTGCCATCTCAGCATCGGATAAGTCTGATTTCGCGCCAAGAAACCATATCACCTGATCAGACAACAGCGAGAGGTCAAGCCACTCCAACAACCGCTGACGAAGCACACTGTTGCCTTGTGGCGTATTAATGTAAACCCGTACTCCGGTGGGCAATACATGCACTACCGCCTCATAGTTCGCGCTTAAGGTAAACAAGTCATCAAACAGTTCAGCAGACAAAAACGACAGCTGATCCACTTCTTGCTGACGATAACCCAGGGCCTGAACCACTCGCGCCAGCTTTCGTCGTGTCATCACACGCGAACGATCGTCACTGCGAAGTGTCAGTCTTATCTCATTACTCATCTCTAAACCTTATCGCGAGTGCCGTCGCATCATCGAACTCTTTGGCGTAGCGCTCAAAGAGCAGCCCAACCACCGCATCACAACTGATGATTGCCGCCGAACTCACTGCCTCCTCATCCAGATTTTCACTGATACCATCACTGGTAAACACAAACATGTCTCCCGGTTGAAAGGAACATTGAAAAGGCAAAAGATTGGGAAGCATCTCGCCAATGACGCCCGATTTGGCAGGAAAGGATCGCGTTTTCGGCCATACCTGCCTCATTAATGTGTTTCCTACCCCAACGCCCTCTGCAACCCACGCGCTAGTGTCAAAAAACACCATAGTCGCTGCCGCGCCCAGTGTGCCCCGCAGGTGTTGGTGCAAAGCGGTCATCAAGCCCGTCACTGGCCAATCGCGGCAGTGCTGAAGAAAGCGCTCAATCTCTCGCGCTAACAACGCCGCTTGCTCACCATGGCCAAGCACATCAATCACTACCACCAACACGCCATTGGGTCGCTCATCAATGACAAATCCATCTCCTGCTTCTAACTCGCCCAGATAGGGCACCACGCGCGCACTGTAATCCAATCCCATTAGCGCCTCCATTTAACGACATCGACTTGCGTTCCTTCGCCCAATGGCGCGTTGATATCAAACTCATCTACCATTCGACGAATACCCGGTAAGCCAAGACCTAACGTTTTCCCTGTTGAGAAACTATCGGTCAACGCCTGTTCGATATCTTCAATTCCCGGTCCATCATCTCGGGCGGTAATTTTTAGCCCTGAGCGCGTATCGTCGGTGACATCAAAAAAGGTGATCGCGCCATGACTGGCGTACTTCAAAATGTTCGTCGCAAGTTCTGAAACCACAGTGGTTAACTCACTAACCACCGGTGGCGTAAACCCACGCTGCTGCGCTAAGGTATACATCGACATCACTGCAGTCATGACGTCGGTATCTTGATGAATGACATGACTGTCAAGCACCGTTTCTTGTTGCTGTGGTATTGCCATAGTGACACCTCAAAGATCATTTACATCTCAAATATCGCTAGGCCGTCATCAATGTTGTTCACGCAATTAAGCTTGGTTGTGTCGTAGTCAATGTTGACCAGTGCCATCGCAATACCTGGTCGAATCCCAACAAACACGCTCTTGCGCCCCATCACCGTCACGGCTTGAGTAATGTCAACTAACGTATCCATCGCAGTACGGTCGAGCGTTTTGACTCCGGAGAGATCAATCAACACGCCGTCTACGTCTGAATGTTTTACTTCTTCGAGCAAATCGTTTTGAAAAGCCACCAACGTTTCCAAACTGAGGTCAATTTGAATGCTGGCGATCAGCACCCGCTTGACTCGATTAATCGAGATACTATTGTCCATCTTGTGTCTGCATCATCCTCGATGTCGAATTTCTTTTAGGGCGTCTACGTTCATACCTATCGCAGAAAACGCATTTTCAAGCGCATCGCGCAGTGTTGCGCTGGTACTCACCTCGCCCACGTTGATCCCTAGCTGAACCATCGTTTGTGCAATGGCAGGCGAGACGCCGGACACTAAGCACTCACACCCCATTAACTTGGTTGCTTTGGTGATCTTGATAAAGTGGTTGGCAACCGCAGTATCTACGACCGCGACCCCTGAAATATCCATAATGAAGATTTTTGCACGATGCTCAGCGATTTTATTGAGGACCGCCGCCATGATGTCTTGTGCGCGCTTAGAGTCGATGATGCCAACAATCGGCAACATCAGAATATCTTGCCAGATCATGGTAACCGGCGTTGACATCGCCAGTAGTGCCTCACTTTGCTCAGCAATGCGTTTGTTGATAAGACGAGAATAAGACTCGACCACCAAGGTGGTGTCGAGGTGCAGTAACTTAGTGAACGCTTTGACTAAGGAGCTGTACTCTTCGCTGCTGGTTGTTTCCCCTGACATATAATCGGTAAAGATCACCATCGAGGTATTCATCGAGGCAAAATAGGTCGGCAGCGGCAAGCGAACTCGGGCATGCACTTCCCCCACCTCCCTGCGCCGAGCAATATAATTAGCATCGACATTGGCAGCAAAAAAAGATTGCCAATAGATCAATTGGGAGTCTTGGACCGATTTCAGTTTCTTACTGTCTGAAAAGAACTGACGATACTCGGGGAGTTTATCCAGCCAAAGGTAAAACTCATGCACAAACTGATCGAGCTTTGGCACCATTTTTTCACCAAATCGGCGAATAAGCGCCAGATCTTCCTCGGTTAAATCATGAAGATGCAGCAGGCTCTCCGGACTGTTATAACTTTGACTTGTGGTGCTAATTACCATCTCAGGCTCCCATCCTGTTGAGCTATCTTAAATATTCGAATAAACAAAGAGATAGTTCAAGGTTAGTACAAGCTTAGAGAGTGTGTGAAACCGAATATTTGAAAGTTGTTATTCTGCGGGCGTGCTAACGTTGCGAATAATTAGTCTAAAACTTCGCTTCCCTTCAATGCGGAAAAAGGGTAAAGCGAACCTTCTGGTCGGAGAACCTCTGAGAAATAAAGAAAAACCGCACACTGTCTTCACAGGGCGCGGTTTAAGATTTTTCCGATTTGATGATTAAGCTGTCATGCTGACAAGGGATTTACCCATCAACCACTCGAGCTCTTTTGCACTCTCATCACCAAACTGAGTTTCTACGGTTTTGTATAGACGCTCAATTCCATTTGACGCAAATTCAGGGGCGTTGTGCGACGTCACCACATGGTGGAATAGCAGGCGTAAAATCGCTTTAAATTCTGGATTATCTAGCGCCGTTAACCAGCTGGCCGAAAACTCATTTAATGAGTGATCAAAATCCAAGTGCTCAACAAACATTTTGAAAATACGGCCATCCAAAGCGGCGGTAAAATCGGTCTTTTTCGGGAAGTGATGACTGATCCCAGTTCGCGACACGCCGGTTTGTTGGCTCAATGTGGTGTATGACATTTTGTCATATCCGAGGCGTAACAGTTGGTCTACGACGGCATCCATTATTTTCTGAATGGTGATTTCAGTATCTTCTTTACTACGCTTAGGCATGTTTAGGCTCTTCTCTTTGTATATCCATCTAAATCAAAGTGAATCAAACATGACACCTCTACGAGTTAGCTTTACGGTGCATAACACCCTGGCAGTGAAAAGCGCGCGAGCGCATTTCGTGTCGTGGCTAATGCAGAGCAACGCAAAATCTAACGATCTGGCGTAAGCTAAGTTTTCACAAAAGGCCATAGGGCATTTTTATGAAATGCAAAGACATCATTACTTCTGTATATAATAAGACCGCCGATAATCTTATAAATCCCCCCGACTGACAACCGAGAGCGCACATTCGGCGTGAGTAATTATCATTAATTTTCTCAATTAATTGACAAAGATCACACTGATAATAGGATTCATTCACAATCAATCAGAGCCCCACTGATATCTTACAGCGTAGCACAGTAAATGGTATGTCATGCTGCATCATAGGTTTTTATGTGGATTCACTTCAAATAAACCGATAAAATGACCACAAACTTTGTAAGAGGATAGTGACTATGAGCACTGAACAAGAACAAGTATGTGAAGCGTGTGGCTGTGCAGGCGAAATGGGCTTCATCATCAAAGAAGGTGACGATGTTGCACAAGTGACCATCTTCGCTGAGAACAAAACGTTGCTTGAAGCTGAGTTGGCCAAATATCTTGAACTGGCGAAACAAGTGTCTGAGAGCGTGGAGTATCAAGTATCTCCTATCGCCGATGACGCAAAAGAGCTGACCGCTCACTTCAAATTTGAAGTGAGCGCTGAAAAACTGATTTTTGAACTCAAAACACGTTCACTGGCGCGCTAATCGTACGTATAGAGTGTTGATGTGTCAAAAGCGGGGTCCATCCCCGTTTTTTATTGGCTTAAAATTGACCCTAAGCCCGCTCTCTCTGATACTAAACACACGTCTGTTCATCGTGAGTGTTCATGAAGTATCTCGTTAAACTTGTTGCGCTTTGGCTCAGTGCCGCCTCCTGTGTCGCTGTCGGGGAGCCACTCGACACCTACCGTATTTTGAATCATCTTGATAATTACGGGAACTTGGATCTGCGCAACAAGCCCTACACCTCTTTGCCTGATGGCCTTGTGATCAAGGGCAATCTCAATATTGCCAAAACTCAAATGACACAAATCCCGAAAGGGATAGAGATAGAAGGCAGTTTGGATGCCTCAAACAGCGGGCTGAAAAAAATCGCCCCAGGAGTCAAAATACGCGGCTATGCCAACCTCCTCGGGTCACAAGTGACTCGTTGGCCTCCCGGTATTCAGGTGGGTGGGTTTCTCAATTTTACTGACACGCCTCTAGCAAGCTTGCCACCTAGATTTCGCGTTAAAGGCGATTTGAGTGTGATGCGCACACCACTGACCGAGCTGCCGGAAGGACTGACGGTTGATGGGAACCTCTATATTGGCGGCTCCGCCATCACCACCTTTCCAGACACCATGACCGTCAATGGCAACATCTTCCTTGGTGGAAATCGCATTAGCCGTTGGCCGACCAATCTGACCCTCGGCGGTGCCGTCGCTCCCTAGAGTGAGCACTAACCGACCGAAAAAAAGGGCACAGTATTCAAACTACTGTGCCCTTATTAATTGAACCGCGAATACCGCTTACTGGTTTTTCACCGGATTGGCATAGCTGGCGATCAGGTGGCGCTGCGCACCCTCTGGTAACGCTTGCAATTTGTCGGCTAAGCGCTGCTTAACCCCTTCTTCGACACTTTCATCGCCAGAGGCCAGCAAGTTAATTGGGAACAACTTGTAGTGACGGTGGATTTGCTCGTCGATGGTACTCGCCAGTTCATCAGGGCTATCACAACCCGATTGAATCACGTCGCCAAATGCTACATGGACGCGGCCTTTGTAGCCCACAATACCCTGAATGATACTTTCGATATCTTCAAACTCACCTTTTTGATACACACCGTGAGTCTCTTTTTGATGCAGTTCCAGAGCCTTAGCACTATCACAGGGATCATATTCGTAAGAAATCGAGACCGGGACAATATTGAGTGAGCGGATGTAGTCGGCAAAGTCGACTTTCTGTTTACGTCCTTCGACATGAAACATCTTTAAAATCGCAGGATCAGTAAAATCATTCCCATCTTTCGCTCGGCCCTCTTTTTGTGCAATCCAAATCGAGTGACCAGTGTCGAGAGAGTGCTTAATGTACGCAGACAAGGTGCCCAACGCTTTCATCATCTCACGTGGACCTTTGGCTGAACGTTTAACAATAAAGCTCTTATTGAGCTTCATCAGCTCCGTCGCGCACGGTTTTTTCAATAAATTGTCGCCGATCGCAATGCGCACAGTTTTGTGGTTATTCACGTGCAAACCATAGTTAACCAACGCCGGGTCCATGGCAATGTCACGGTGGTTAGAGACAAACAAATAGGCTTGATTAGGATCTAGCTGGTCTAAACCGCTGTAGGTGACGCCGTCTGTTGTCGTGTTAAGCGTACGCTCAAGGTAGGATTTCACTTCCAACTGAATGGTTTCAACAGAGTTGAGCTTAGACCATTTCATTTTTAGCGCGATTTTCACCAATGGCGACATCAGCACAGTAAACCAGCGTCCACGGTTTGAGAAGCGATGTTTTATGATGGCGCTGATAAACTCTTCATCATTAATTAAGCGTTCAATCGCAGCAGGAATTTCGTCGTCGTTGTAAGGGCGGATGTCTACAAATGGGTCTGTGGTTGTGGTCATGGTCTACTACATCAAATTTAAAGCTGGCTTATTCTACGCGGAGTTTGTGCGCTTAGCAGCTATCGTTGTCGCACAATTAGTAAGGTCAGACCAGAATGTCGGCCCATTTTTGCGCAAACCGTCACCACTTGAGACCGAAAAGCGTGATTTGATTGTGTAGGTTAGCGGCAAGATTGGCATTTCAATTAGAAAACGGTACTCTTGTCGCCCCATAAAGAGTGAGTTTTTCCATGCATTACGCCATTTCCTATCAAGCGCAATCCCACGAGTATCTGACGACAACACCACGTCGTCACACCATCAAGCACGGTTTGCTGCGCGTCACTCAAGGATTCGTCTTTATCCGTTTGGGCAAAAAAGAGTACGTCGTCGAGCCAGGCGATACCTTTTGGCTGCCATTTGATACCCTAGCGGCCGTCACCTATACGCCGAACACTCAACTGGATCGCATCGAGCTATCGGTACGCACCCAACTGCCACTCGTAAGGCAAGCGGGCTACATCCAGCCCACCCCTCTGCTAACCGCGCTGCTTGATCGCTTAAGCACGGTTGATGACAGACAAAAACAGCTTCCGCTACTCACGGTCGTGCGTGATGAGTTACCCTCGATTACGCCTAAGCTGAGCGAATCCACATTCACTAAACAGCTCAATCAATGGTTAAGCGACAACACCCTACGAGCGCAAAGCCCGTTGCCAAGTGAAGTGCAACTCTTACTCAGAGTACGTGAAGCGCGTAAACAGATGCTGTCAGGTCAAGCGCGCAGCCAGGTAATCAAACAATGGTTTGATGGCAACGACGCCCTGTTCGACAATCTGGAACGAGCACTGGTTGGCTAGGTGATGCACGCCTAGCCAACCCGCCCATTTCAAACTCTCCCACTAAACATCGTTGGAGCTAAGGAGCGTCAACGTGCCTAAAGAGCTTCATTGGATTAGCGTACCAACATCATGGCGCTTTTAGGGGCCACAGTCAGCGCATTTTCAGTGCCAAATACTCTCTTTCCTGTCAGCACATCCGTCATCGCCGTCCCCTCTTTTCGCTCTATGGTTTGACTGCGTGTCGATTTGTTGATCACCACAAGACCATCATTGCCACGAGCAAACACCAAGAGGTCGTCTCCGGCTTCAATGATGCGCATCGGTTTGCCATGCATTTGATTGTGAAAGGCAATGGCGGCGCACATTTTTTTGTCCTTCCAAGCGGATTGCCAGCGAGGCTGACCCGAACTGTCTTGAATGCCACTGGTATCGAGATCGGTATAGATCAGCGGTACACCGCCATCTCGGCCCAAAATGTAGCAGTAAGCTAACCACTCCAACGTCTCATCCATCACCAAATTCGCAAAGACATCGTTATTGGGAATGTCATGGGTAATGGCGAACGTAATCGCTCGACTTTCCGATAGCGCTTGGCCAAAGCAATAAGGATCCACCAAGCTTTTCAAGCTTCCTTTCGGTTGTAGCGCGTCGAACAGTGTTTGAAACAGGGGAAAGTCGTAGGCTCCGAGATCGGTTTGAGCAAGAAAGGGCTCTAAGAAGAGATCATACTCTGGCTTGGTCGCACCCCCACTGGTGATAATCTCACCGAAAATATGGACGTCGTGACAAATCTCATCCGTCCACACTTTTTGCAGATGCTCCAGCGTCATGTGCTTTGCGGCATCAATGCGAAACCCTTTGACCCCGAGTGACTTTAGGGCTTTGAGATATTGCTGCTGAATGCTCACCACATGCGCGTTGTCACGCAGAGTAGGCAGCCCCGGATCGCTTGGCCCGCCAGTAATTCGGCCATTTTGCACTTGCCATTTGTCCTGCCAATCCGAGATGCCGAACGCTTCGACAAAGTCATCGTGATCGAACAGTGGCTCACTCAAATCACCAAACAAACGTTGGCGCTCGTAATACGCCTTGTCCTTCTGGTAGGTCTCTATGTCCGCAGCACTGGGGTAGTGTAAATCATCACGTAACGAGGATTCATTCGCCATATGGTTAAACACGACGTCCGCGTAGACCTCCACCTTGTGCGCTTTCAGCGTGGCAATCATCGCGGTAAATTGCTCGGTGTTACCCAATTGATTGTCTATCACTCGATAATCTTGCGGTTGATACCGCTGCCACCACTGTGTGCCTTGTTCGCGCTTAAGCGATTTCATCGGTGGCGACACCAACACGGATTTATAGCCCGCGTTAGCAATATCTGTTGCTCTCGCTTTGACCATCTCATAAGGCCAATCGAAAGCATGCAAAATGACGTCGGTTGCATTCGAGATTAACATCACGATTTCCTTTACCTTTTTGTCAAACGGCTACGTCGGTAGCCCGATTGTCTGCCATTTTACCAAAGCGAGATCCGCTTGCGATTCCCCCTTTATCCGCTTCTTGCCGTAGTAGGTGCGAGGCGTAGAGAGGTGTTGTTCGATGGTAAATGGGCGTCAACTCACATAAGCTTGCTCAATAATCGTCAGCCTGATTGATTCATTGACTAAGCCACATCGTCGTGAGAAGCGACGGATAAGGGTGCAGATATACAATGAGTATAGTCCGAATTGATATGGTTTCCGATGTGGTGTGTCTATGGTGCATTATCGGCTATCAGTGTTTACGAGCCGCACTAAATTCCAGCAGCCGCCCATCAATGATTGCCTCTTGCGCAAGCTATCACTATGCTGTGTGCCCATCACCAATGACAAGGGGTCACCAATGAATCAAACACACGCTTACCCTATCGGAACACGCGGGCAGAAATGGACGGACACAGAGCGAGCGGCTTGGCGAGCGAGCGTGACAAAACAGCGCGATTATCAGCAGCAAGTCGTGAGTAAGATTGAAGCACTTCGTGGTCAATTCGACGTTGAACAATACGGCTCACTTGACTACGACGAGCAGCACTACGCACTTTACTGCATCAGAAGCCGCCAATGGGACGCAAGTAAAAAAGTGGTGTTGATCACTGGCGGCGTACACGGTTATGAGACCAGTGGTGTCCACGGTGCGCTGGCGTTTGCCGCAGAAAAAATGGCCCATTACAGCCAATATTTCAATGTGATCGTCGCGCCGTGTGTCAGCCCTTGGGGCTATGAAACCATCAATCGCTGGAACCCCAGTGCCATTGACCCCAATCGCTCTTTTTACGCCAACTCCCCTGCCAAAGAATCCGCGCAATTGATGAGGCTAGTTGAAAGCATCAACGAAGAGATTTTGGTGCACATCGACCTACATGAAACCACCGATACCGATGAAAGTGAGTTTCGCCCGGCACTGGCCGCTCGTGATGGCCTTGAGTACATAGAAGGCATGATTCCCGACGGATTTTACACTGTTGGAGATAGCGACAATCCGCAATTAGACTTTCAAGCCGCGGTGATTAACGCGGTGAGCAAAGTCACGCACATCGCCCCAGCGGACGAAAAAGGCGAAATCATTGGATCTCCTGTCGTAAGCCACGGCGTCATTCTCTATCCAATGAAACAACTCGGCCTATGTGGTGGCGTCAGTACCTGCCTGTATGGCACCACCACTGAAGTGTATCCAGACAGCCAACACGTCACCGACGAGGAGTGCAATGCGGCTCAAGTCGCGGCGATTGTCGGTGGACTGGAGTACGTGCTCGGCCAGAATCAGTAACAGAAAAGCGTCATACCACAGACAATAGAACACAGATAAAAGAAGAGGCAGCCAACAGGCTGCCTCTTTAGTCCATCTGAGTGATTATTTGTCTAACGACAACCCCACCTGACTGATTTTACTTTTGAATTCTTCGATGCTGTCTGCTTGATAAGTAGGACTGCCGTTAAAGTAACGTGGCTTTTCTGGCTTCATTGCCTCTTTTAGCGCTTTCTCTTGCTCAAGGTCATCATGATAAACCGTCACGCGGTGCGGGATGTCCTGCTTAAACGTAGCCATCATTGTCTCCTTTTTGACGTTGCTGTTGTGTCTTCTTACTTAAGCGTAGACGCGATGCCAGGCAAGGCCTGCCCCTTAATTTCGATTTGTGAGCATCACAGCAAAAAAAATGAGCACATCGCTGTGCTCATTTTCATTCTTTCATTACCACTTAATCACTTACTGATAAGCGGGCAGCTCAGACTTCAAGCCTTTCAATAAGCTGACACACATCACCAGCAGCACCAGCGTGAAAGGCAGGCCGGTCGCAACCACGCCCGACTGCAAGGCTTGCAGGGCCTCTTTGCCCCCGACCCAAAGCATCACCGCCGCGATCGAACCTTCGATACACGCCCAGAAAATGCGCTGAGGGACAGGTGCATCAATTTTACCGCCCGCCGTAATGCTGTCGATCACCAAAGAGCCGGAGTCCGACGACGTCACAAAGAACACCAAGATTAAGGCAATAGACAGTACAGAAATAATGGAGCTGTAAGGCAGCTGCTCATAGACATGGAACAGCGTCAGTGAAATATCCGTTAAGCCATTGGTGCCCAGCTCTCCGACTTTATTGACCACTTGATCCAGTGCAATACCACCGAACACCGCCATCCAGATCAGCGTCACCACGGTTGGAATCACGATCACGGCAAAAATAAATTCACGAACAGTACGACCTTTCGAGACTCGAGCGATAAACATACCCACAAACGGTGACCAAGATACCCACCATGCCCAGTAGAAGACTGTCCAACCATGCATCCAGTCGATGTCTTCACGGCCATGAGGGTTACTCAGCGGCAAGATGTTTTGTACGTAGGCAACCGTGGAGTCCCAAATTGAAGTGGTCGCGACATCAAAACTGACGAATAACACAAACACCAACAGTGCAAACGCGACAATCATGTTGACGTTTGACAACACTTTCACGCCGCCATCAATACCACGAATCACTGAAATGACCGCAATGAAGGTAACGAAAGCGATGACCATCATCTGCATGCCGGTGCCGCCATCAAGACCAAACACATGGTTAATACCACTGGTCGCCTGCTGTGCCCCTAGACCCAGAGACGTTGCCAAGCCAAACAGCGTCGACAACACCGCAAGAATATCGACCACGTGACCTAACCAACCCCACGCTCTGTCACCAAAAATGGGATAAAACGCGGCGCGCAGCGACAAAGGTAGCCCCTTGTTATAGGCAAAAAACGCCAGAGAAAGCGCGACGATCGCATAAATCGCCCAGCCATGAATACCCCAGTGGAACAGCGTCGCCCCCATCGCCAGGGACTTCGCCTGATCGGAATACGGTTCAGCGTTTAACGGCATGCCCCACCAATCGGTGAAGTAGGCCGTCGGCTCAGCTACACTCCAAAAAAGTAGGCCGATACCCATGCCCGCGGCAAACAGCATAGAAAGCCAAGAGACAGTGGAATACTCTTTCTTCGCATCGATACCACCGATGCGAATTTTACCTAGGGGCGAGAAAAGGAGCGCTATCGCAAACACGACAAAGAAGTTTGTCGCCCACATGAAAAAGACATCAAAATCGGCAATGATACCGTTGCGTAAGCCGTTGAGCGCGTCGCGCGCTGTTGCCGGTTCAACCACTAGTAAAGAGACCAAGCAGAGGATGACGAGTCCTGCGCTGATACCAAAAACGGGATTGTGGATATCAAATCCCCACTTTTGAACGTTGTCTTGACCGACTTGATAATCCGTCGTGTCGATACTGTATTTTTTAAATTCACTATCCATAAATAGGTCTTTTGCTAACGTAGTGCCTACCTTAATTTTGTTAAGACTGGCGCTAAGTCGCCTCCTGATAATTTGAACACTAATTATAATTAACCGGTGAGAATCATAACATTTACCGAAAAATTGAGCAATCGTCACATTTTCATGACCATTATCGGATCAAAAAATGCATATTTTAATTTGAAAACAAAGTAATTTTCATCCTAATCCGCAGAGTCAACCGTGACGACGGCGGTCAATGATTCGAAAGTCGCTTATCCCCCTAATCAGTGGAATGTCTAGCGCGCTCACAGAAACGCCCTCTACGCCCCTAATCGTTCTACCGAGGATGAGGAGGCCAGGATCAGGGTGTTCTACACTTTGCTCTCATCCGATCAATACCCGAGCGAGTGGCAAAGCATGCACAAAATTACCCTGTACCAAGTCTTTACTCGCCTTTTTGGCAACACCTCTACCGCCAACGTCCCTTGGGGAACTCGCGAGCAAAATGGTGTTGGAAAATTCAGCGATTTTACGCCTCGCGCCCTTGAGGCGATTCGAGATCTCGGCATCTCCCATATTTGGTATACCGGTGTGCCGCACCATGCGCGGGTCACCGACGATTCGCAATGTGGAATACGCAGTGATCACCCCAGTATCGTTAAAGGCAGAGCAGGGTCGCCCTATGCCGTGAAGGACTATTACAGCGTCAATCCCGACCTTGCCGACAATCCAGAAAACAGGAATCAAGAGTTTGATGCGCTGATTGCTCGCACCCATAAAGCGGGGCTTAAAGTGATCATCGACATCGTGCCGAACCATGTCGCGCGGGTCTACCAAGGACACAATAACCCGCCTGGCGTGCGCGATTTTGGCGCTGACGATGACACCTCGTTAACCTATCATCGTGACAATAATTTCTATTACTTGCCCGGCGAACACTTCTCAGTGCCTGACGAATTGGCGACGAATCCCCCGCTCGGGGGAGAATCTCACCCCGCATTAGAAGAAGCGTACGTTGAGTACCCAGCCAAATGGACCGGCAACGGTTCACGCTTGGCTCAGCCCAACGCCGACGACTGGTATGAAACGGTAAAAATCAATTATGGGGTAAGGCCCGATGGTAGCCACGATTTTGCCTCTCTGCCTCCGCACTATCGCCATTTAGATTGCGGCGAACACCTGCATTTTTGGCAATCGCAAAATGTGCCGGACTCTTGGACGAAATTTCGTGATATCGCGCTTTACTGGCTAGACAAAGGCGTCGACGGATTTCGATTTGATATGGCCGAGATGGTGCCGGTCGAGTTTTGGAGCTACCTCAACGCACACATTAAGCACACCAACGCCGACGCGATCTTGATTGCCGAGGTATATGAACCCGACCGTTATCGTGATTACATCCAACTGGGCAAGATGGACTACCTCTACGACAAGGTGGATCTGTATGACCACCTGGTTAAGGTCACCAAAGGCTGCGCTTCCACCAGCGAGATAGGCCGCATTGAATACCAACTGCGCGATATTGAGCATCATATGCTCAAATTTATGGAGAACCATGACGAGCAACGTCTCGCTTCACCCGCGTGTTGCGCTTCGGGTGAAAACGCCATACCGGCCATGTTAGTCTCGGCGTGCCTATCGAGCGCGCCGACCATGATCTATTTCGGCCAAGAAGTTGCAGAACCCGGCGCTGAAATGGCCGGCTATGGCCAGCCGTCTCGAACCTCTATTTTTGACTACGTTGGTGTCCCTCATCACCAACGCTGGATGAATAACGGCCAGTTTGATGGCGGCCAACTCACCGAGCAAGAACGCACACTGCGTCACTTCTACCAAAGGCTGCTTAACTTAACGTTAAACAGCCCTGCGCTGTGTGGCGACTACCATGATCTCTATGCCGACAACCACCAAGCCTTTGGTGATGGCGCAGATTACCTGTACGCCTTCGCGCGCTCTTGCTCGACGCAAACCTTGATCATCGCCACCAATTTTAGCCAAACGCAGTCTCATGAGGTGACGTTAACGTTCAACGAAGCGCTCATCGCCCAATGGCTACTCACTGAGGGGACCTACGCTTTGACCAACTGCCTAAGCGGCGACACACACCAGCTGCAGGTCAAAAATGGGATTGGCCGAGCCACCCTGAATTTTACGCCACTGTGCGCCTTTTACCTGGAACTCGGGGAAACACTATGACGCTGCCATATCTTTTTCATGGCCAATCTCGCGATTGGGTCACGCTAGATGAGACCAAACCTATCCTCACCGTGCGTTTAGCGACGGAAAAAGGCATTCACTTTGATAAGGTTCTCGTGCGCCATGAACCCGACAACGAAGAGTATTTGGTGGCCATGACCCGCGTCGACGAGACGCCCTATTTGGATATCTGGTCGGCCAGTTTCCCACTCAATCAAGATCGCGCCATCACGCACTATGTCTTCAAGCTGCTGAGCAACCAGCGTCAATACTGGCTCGATGGCCGACAAGTGAGCACCCGCATGCCGGGTAAAGAGACGCACTTTAAGTACAATCGCGAACATCAGCCACCTAAGTGGGTCAGCCAACAAGTGTTTTACCAAATTTTCCCTGACCGCTTTTGCAACGGCAAGCCCGAGTTAAGCGTGAAAGAGGGCGAGTATCTGGTGTCTCGTGGTACTAAGCCAGTCACCCGTAAACATTGGGGCGAACCCGTCGATTTGGAGGGCAATGGCGGCTGCGAATTTTATGGCGGCGATCTCTACGGCGTTGAAAGCAAACTCGATTACTTACAATCACTGGGTGTGACGGCGCTCTACCTCAATCCGATTTTTACCGCACCCAGCAACCATAAGTATGACACCGCGGATTATCGCAACGTCGACGACCACCTTGGCAGCAACGCCCATTTTGCTCAATTATGTGAGCAATTACGTGCGCGAAACATGCGCATCATGTTGGACGCCGTCTTCAATCATACCTCCACCGAGCACCCGTGGTTTAACTTGCAAGGCTGGCATGACACCCTAGGCGCGTATCAATCGGTGAACTCACCTTACCGTGATTACTACTTGTTTAATGATGAGGGCCAAGATTACATCGGTTGGAAGGGCATACAATCCCTGCCTGTGCTCAATTTTGACAATCCAGAGGTAAGAGAATACCTCTATCAAGGGGACGATGCGGTGATCAAGCATTGGCTAAAACCGCCCTACTCCATTGATGCTTGGCGATTTGATGTGATTCATATGCTGGGCGAAGGAGAAGGGGCAAAGAACAACGCGCACTACGTCAAAGCTTTTCGTGACGCCGCCAAGCAAGTCAACCCGGATTGCTACGTACTGGGTGAGCACTTCTTTGAAGCGACTCAATGGCTGCAAGGCGATCAAGAAGATGGCGCAATGAACTACTATGGGTTTGCACACCCACTCAGAGCGCTGCTGACAGGCTTAGACATCGCGTTTGACCCAATCGACATCAATGTGAGCGAGTTTTTGGATTGGCAAGCCGAGGCGAGAGCGAAACTGCCGTGGGCCAATCAATTAGCGCAGTTGAATCAGCTCGACAGCCACGATACTGCGCGCTTTATTGAGCTAGTTAAAGAGGAACCCGACAAATACGCCTTGGCTGCCACGCTGCTATTTAGCTATGTCGGCGTACCTTGCGTCTATTACGGCAGTGAATTGGCACTCGAAGGCAGTCATGACCCCGATAATCGCCGCTGCATGCCGTGGGATAAGGTGGATGCCAACCCCACTCTGGCTCTGTTTCAGGCATTGATCGCCGTGCGCAAACAACACCCAGCGCTGCAATACGGTGATTACGTCCCTCTGGTACACGACGACAACAGCTTTGTGTTTGCGCGTACCCTAGGCGATGAAGTGATTGTTGCCGCCTTTAACGTCAGCAACCAAAATCAAATCGTCTCTATTCCACTGTGGAAGCTCACCAAACCGGTGTTTGTGTTAACCGACTTACTCGACAAGCACGCCCTCCCCGCCGAAGGAGAATCCATGCAGATTACCCTACCAGCGATGGGCGCTCGCCTGCTTGGTGGCTAAATTGTAATTCAACCAGGCGCTGATAGAGCTCACATGACTCGAGCAGCGCCGCATGGCTGCCTTGGTCAACTAACCGGCCCCCGTCGAGTACAGCAATACTGTCCGCATGTTGAATGGTCGATAGACGATGCGCAATGATCAACGTCGTGCGGCCTTGCATCAGTTGCTCAAGCGCCTGCTGAACGTGATGTTCACTTTCACTGTCGAGTGCACTGGTGGCCTCATCGAGCAGTAATATCGCAGGATCTTTCAGAATCGCTCGCGCAATCGCAATGCGCTGCCTTTGACCACCGGACAAACGCACACCGCGCTCGCCGAGAAAACTGTGGTAACCGTCAGGCAGCGCCATAATGAACTCGTGCGCATGGGCTTTTTTCGCCGCCAGCATCACCTCTTCATCACTCGCGTCTGGGCGACCATAACGAATATTGTGCATCACATCTTGGCTAAACAGGGTTGGCTGCTGGGGAACCAGCGCCATATACTCGCGCAGTTGACTCGGTTCAAACTGCTTCACATCACGCCCTGCTATGCGCACCTGACCAGATTGCGGGTCATAAAAGCGTTGTAGCAGTTCAAACAGCGTGGTTTTTCCTGCGCCTGACGGACCAACAAGCGCCAGCACTTGACCATCTGCGACCTTAAGCGAGAGGTTATCGATTGCCGCCACATCTGGCCGCGATGGGTAGTAAAACGTCACCTGCTCCAGTTGCACGCTCGCTCCTTGGATTGGGCTGTCGCTCATGGCCTCACTCGGCCCCACAATATCACTTTGCACTTGAAGAATGTCGACCAAACGCTCTGTTGCCCCCGCCGCGCGTTGCAGCTCGCCCATGACCTCAGACAATGTGCCTAACGAGGAGGCGACCATAATGGCGTAGAACACGAACGCGCCCAAATCGCCAGCCGACATGGTGCCATGAATCACATCTCTACCGCCGACCCAAAGCATTCCAGCAATCGCAGTAAATACGATCACAATCACTCCGGAAATCAATATGGCGCGCTGCTTCACTCGCTGACGGCCAACGTCGTAGGCCTTTTCAACTTCAGTGGCAAAGGCCGCGCGCTCAAACGCCTCACGAGAATAACTTTGCACCGTTTTAATCTGTTCGACCGCTTCGCCGGCGTAACTGCCGACATCCGCCATCGAGTCTTGGCTACGTCGTGATAAAGCGCGAACTTTACGGCCATAAAAAAGAATCGGGACCAACACAAACGGCACGGACGCCAGCACCACCAAAGTTAATTTCACATTGGTGGCAAACAGCATCACTATCGCGCCTAAACACATGAGTGCGCTGCGCATCGCCATGGAGAAAGAGGATCCAATGATACTTTGCAACAAGGTGGTATCGGTGGTGAGGCGTGACATGATCTCGCCGCTGCTGTTGGTTTCAAAGTAACTGGGGTGCAAAGAAATCACATGATTAAACACCGCGAGGCGTATATCCGCACTGACACGTTCCCCCACCGATGAGACCAGATAAAAGCGAAAGAAGGTGCCCACCGCAATCATGATGGTGACTGCCACGATATAAAGGATCGCTTGCTCAAGCTCCGCCAATGACTGCTGCGAAAAGCCATTGTCGATAAGCATGCGTACCCCTTGACCCACCGAAAGCGTCAACGAGGCAGTCACCACCAACGCAATCAACGCGCCGATGACCTGCCAGCGATAAGGACGCACAAAAGCCAGTAACTCGAATAAAATCGCTAAGCTTTTACGTGATTGGGCACTTGGTGTTGCCGAAGATGTCTGATTTTGCTGATTGGTGGATGCTCGTCCCATCAAATGGTCTCTTTTTCCGTCGTGATGACGCTAGGCTATTGAACAGCTTCGAGACTACCACCTCACACACTAGCATGCACCCATTGGCTTTATCAATAAAAGAGGAATGAACGCATCGACACCGCGCCCAGTTCAATGCCACCTGTGATAGAGAAAAGCCGATCTTGTTCATCCGACGCTCCCGCAACCGTTAGCGCAGGCACATAGTGCTCAAGCGTTGGATTCGCTTGATAAAGCAGAGAACCCAGCTCACGCGTATCCGCCAAGGATGAAAAGCGTCGCGTTTGCAGCGCCTGACCGACTTTATCATCGAACTCTAGCGCCCAATCATGAACATGACCGTCTAAATCCAGAGCGCGTAGGTTGTGCACCACGTTGCCAGAGCCGAGAATTAAGACGCCACGGTGGCGAAGTTCACGCAATGTTTTACCGAGATTGAGATGCCAGTCGAGCGGCTTCGTAACATCAATCGACATCTGGAACACAGGAACGTTGGCCTCTGGGTAAAGAGATTTCAGCAGCGCCCACGCGCCGTGATCAAGCCCCCACGCCTCATCTTCATGGGCGTTGATGTGGTCAAGCAACTGCACCACTTCTCGCGCGAGCCTTGGTGCCCCGGGGGCCGGATATTGCTCTTCATACAGGGCCTTGGGAAAGCCGTAAAAATCATGAATGGTGCGAGGCTGCGCAGAAACATCGACCAGGGTCGAGCCTTGGCTCATCCAATGAGCAGACAGCACCAAGATCGCTTGAGGAGTAGGTAAACTGGCGCCCAGTTCCATCCACGAACGACTGTAGCGATTGTCTTCAATGATATTCATCGGTGAGCCATGACCCAGGAAGATCACTGGCATGCGTTCGGATGCGCTCAATGAGCGTTTTAGTTGTTGATAAGTCACGTTGGTCATTGTTGTGCCTCATAGTATTCGCTGGAGATGCTCCCTTGTAAGTAGGAGCGGATGAACTCAGTATGCGCAAAATAAATAATGAACACTATGTAGATTATGTGGAATAATTATCTATATTTTGTTCGTAATTTCATTCGCAAGAATGTTCCCCATTTCGATTGATCATAGGAGGATACCCGTGGATAAAATGGACGGACTTAGAGCCTTTGTCGCCACCGCGCAAACGGGTTCGTTTACCGCTGCGGCGCAAAGGCTTGGCATCTCTAACCGACTCACCTCCAAATATGTGGCTCAATTGGAAGCGCAGGTCGGCGCCCGCCTGTTGCAACGCACGACACGCAATGTCAGTGTCACCAGTGCGGGGTTGCGCCTACTCGAGCAAGCGCCACGTCTTCTCGCCGAATTTGACGAACTGTTCGAGCAAGTCGGTCGCAGTCATCAACAACTCTCTGGGCCACTCAAAATCTCCGCCCCCATCACCTTTGGTGAACTCTACCTGCAAGATCTACTGCGCCGCTTTGCCTTGCTTCATCCAGAGATTGAACTCGACCTGCGCTTAACCGATGATTTCGTTGATCTAGCGATGGAGGGATTTGATCTTGCTTTTCGCATCGGCCTGCCCGACAACGCTTCCGTTCGTGGCCGTAAGTTAGGCATTATTCACAGCCAGTTAGTGGCCTCTGCGGAGTATTTGGCCGCCCACGGCACGCCGATTAGCATCGACGATTTAGCGCAACATAGGTTGATTATTGACACCAATCGGCAAGGTTACCAACGTTGGACATTTACGCGAGAGGGCGTCCAGAGTGACTTCAAACCACGCAGCCAACTTAAAGTCAACAGTGCGCGCGTGGCACAAGAGTGGGCAGAGCAAGGGATGGGTATCGCTTTGTGCCCCGATTTTGTCACTCACGCTGGCATCAAAAGTGGGCGTTTGGTTCGGGTACTGGACGATTACGACCTCGGCACACGTTCGATGTACGCCATCTATCTAGCCGGGCATGAAATTCCACGTAAAGTCCGCGCGCTGATTGATTTTGCCCATCAAGAACTGTCATCCACAATCTAACCTATCTACCCAGCAAGGCTTGGCGTATGATGCGAGGCTATTGCGAATAATAATGAGAAGTCAGCTCAAGCTCCCCTTGAGCCATTTACTGCTATGAACGTCACTACGCCAACCTACCTTATCCCCGTTGGGGTTCGATTTATGCTCTTGTCTGCACTGGGCTTTGCTCTGATGTCGGCAAGCGTCAAGTACGTCAGTGAGCACGGTATTCCTGTGTTTGAGATTGTTGCAGCGAGGGCATTGGTGTCGCTCATCATCAGCTATCTGGATGTGAAGCGTAAGCGCCTCTCGGTATGGGGACACAATCGTAAATTGCTCCTCATTCGCGGCGCCGTGGGCACCTTCGCTTTGATGTGTGTCTACTATTCGGTCACCACGCTTCCCCTTGCGGAAGCGACCATCTTGCAATACGTACACCCGGTGTTCACCGCGCTGCTTGGCGTGCTGTTTTTAAAGGAGCGCATTCAAAGCGCCACAGTAGTGTGCATCGCTCTCTGTTTAACCGGGCTTGCCGTGATGATGCAACCCAACTTCAGTGACAGTGTTCACCATGAACTGCCTCCACTTAGTGTGATGCTCGCGCTCGGCGGCGCGTTTGGCAGTTCGATTGCTTACGTCATCGTTCGTAAATTGAGCCAAACCGAAGACAGCTCAGTGATCATTTTCTATTTCCCATTGGTCGCCCTACCTACCTCTTTACTACTGATGGGCGATAACGTCGTTTGGCCAAGCTTGCCAATCCTGTGCATGTTGGTCCTAGTGGGCATCTTCACCCAAATTGGTCAATACGGTTTAACGAAAGCGATGCAAACCCAAGAAGCAGGCAAAGCCTCGGCGTACTCTTACGTGCAAATCGTTTTTTCTACCCTAATTGGTGTTTGGGTCTTTAATGAAGTGCCATCGCTTTGGACCTACCTAGGCGGCACATTGATCATTACCGGCGCTTTGATCAATGTGTTTGGACGGAAAATGCTGCCACCTATTCGTAAAAGAAATGGGGCAACACGGGCGAAATAGCCGATTCATCGAGGCGAACCTTAAGGTCAACGGTGACAGCGCCGTTGACCCAGCGCCCCCCATCACGCGCTCGGCGCGTGACACTCGGGTTCTGCTTTGTGACTCATCATTTCAAACACCACCAGTAATAAGGCAGCGGTGATGGCCCCCGCTAAACAGAGATATAACGCGCTGTAATAGTTATACAGCTCGGCGACCACACCCACCGCGAGGCTCGAAACAAGGGTACTGATGTTCAGCATGTTGGAAAACAGCGTCGATGCGGTGCCGAGGCGATCCTTCATCATGTCTTGCAATGCCACCATACCTAAGGTCGCGCATATCCCAATAAAGAAACCATTCAGCAATTGAGCAAACAGCATCACGCTAAATTGGGTTTCTACGAGCATCACCAAATAGAACAGCGCACCAGAGACAACCGCGGTCGTCATCACCCTTGTCGTACCAAATTTGTCCGCCATACGGCCGGCGGCCAGCATCACCGGAATCTCAAAGGCGGCCGCAGCCCCAAACAACAGCCCAAGCCAACTGGCATCGACCACTAACTCTTGAGAGAGGTAAAGCGGAATACTGATGATGTAGAGGTTATTCGCAGAAAACGCGCACACCACGATCACGCAGTACAGCAGCACACGTTTACCCAGAGGTTTATTGACGCGACTTGCTGAGCGCTCCTCTTGCGTCACCACATTCGAGGGGATCTGCTTGACGACCACCCAAATACCCAAGGCCACGATCACAGCCGAGACCGCAAACGAGGCGCTAAAGCCAAACTGAGCTTTGAGCATAAACGCTGCGGGTGGACCAAACACCCACGCAATCGCTAGACCCGCTCGCATGGTTGCAACAAAACGCGTGCTGTTGTCGACATGACGGTCACCATACTCTCGGCCGAGAGCGAACAATTGACCAAACGAAGCGCCACTGACGCTGCCGAACAGTGTGACCACAGCAACCGCCAACCAGTAGTCACGAATCACAGTAAAGCTCGCCACGGTAATGAGGTAGCAGCTTAACGAGACGACTAAAATGGTTTTGCGATTCCAATGGCTGTCTGACCGTTTGGCGATCGCCGACGAGACCCATACCGAACTGCTGACCGCCACCACCATGTAGAGGCTCAACATCAATGGTGAAGCACCCAGTTCTTGCACAATGAAGAGACTCGATAATGGATAGAAAAACGCGCCGCACAAGCCGGTGACAAAAGTGGTAAATATAAAATAGAGTGCGGTTTTATCCCGGTACATGGCGGACTCCCCATCCAGACACATTGAGAACGAACACGGCGAATACGCCGCAAGCAATGTCCGTCAGTCTACGACAATCCCCCGCCGATAATGGTAGTATTCGAGCCAGATTTGATACTATTCCTTCAACTTTACACTCATCTTTGACAGAAAAGCGTCACAAAGCTAGGCTAACGACAAACCAAGGAGCACATTGTGAAGCCATTTAAAGAGCATGTACTGACCACCCCTAGCTTTGACTGGCTGGTGCGTGAATTTCGTTGCCGAGAGCACAACGATCAGTACGCCTGCTCATGGCACTATCACAGTGAGTATGAGTTGGTGCTCTATCTCGATCCGCACTCAGTGTTTCAGGGTAACTATTACGCCGGTGATGCGATTGGCGAGATTGTGGATCATACTCTGCTGCTTTATGGGCCTGGGCTGCCCCACATGCTCGCAGGCAAAAGTGTTGCCTCAGAGAACAATGAGCAACACACGGTGATCATTTGGTTCTCACAGCACTGGGTGGATCAACTGCAGCACTTAGTGCCCGAAGCGAGACACCTCTCTCGCTTGCTGAGCCAAGCTGCGCACGGGCTGCATTTTAGCCCTGAGATTGCCCAGAAAGTGGCCAACATCATGGAAGGGTGTATCCATCTGCCGCGCCATCACCAGGTGGTCAAAGTCATTGACGTGCTGCTCACGCTTGCCGACGATCTTAAGGCGACCAAACTCTGTACCTCACCATATCGTATACAGCCTTTTTCCTCCCAGCACGACACGGATCGCCGCATTGAACTGGCCACGCATTACATTGAACAGCACTACGCACAAAGCATCACAATGGCCGCGTTGTGTCAAACACTGCACATGAGTGAAAGCTCCGCCTATCGATTGTTTGAAAAACACTATGGGGTAAGTTTCTCTGAACATCTCAAGCAGTATCGCGTGGGCAAAGCCTGCGAGCTGCTGGCCAGTACTCGTTTGCCGATCTCCCTTGTTGCAGAGCGTACCGGCTTTAAAAACCTCTCCAACTTTAACCGTCAATTCAAAGGGGTTAAGGCGATGACACCGAGCGAATTTCGCCAACAGTTTATCTCTCCCTTAACGGTAAAATCCTCTCCCTAGCATGTTGTTGGCCTTAACCGCAGACGAAAAAGTATGAACACTCTCTCCTCCTTTTGCCTGCAACACGACACGTCTAACCGTCTCAGGGCTTAGAAGAGACACAACACAAACTTTCGTTCATAGCGGAGCCTCTCACCCTGTTCTATCTAATCAAGTACCTATGGATAGAAGAGGCTTACCCGATGTCCTTTCCCTTGACGAAATTCTCCCTAACAACCTTGACTCTACCCTGCTTAAGCGCATTGCTCTTGTCCAACACGACATTCGCGCAAGAAGAGGCGGCTCGACCGTTAACTGTGGGCGATGTGATCGCACGACCTGGCGTACTGACACCGAAAGGAAAACTCACTTTTGACGCCTCACTCAGTTACACGCAAAACTCATCCAATAAAGTCTCTGTGGTTGGGTATACCGTGTTACCGACGCTGATTGTTGGACGTATCGAGGTGAGTGATTCAGACAGAACCACCATTACCGCAGGGATGAGTGCGCGTTATGGACTCACCAACACAACAGAGTTGGAACTGCGCTTACCGTTTGTGTATCGAAACGATCAAATCTCTACCCGCCCAATCCAAGACGGTGCGCAAGACAACACGGTCAATATCACGCTAGATGGAGGGGGATTAGGCGATGTGGAGTTAGCGCTGCGCCATCAATTCAATGTCGACTCAACGCCTTACTGGATTGGCGGCCTAAGCGTCAAATCAGACAGCGGAAAGTCGCCCTATGACATCGAGATCGACGACACCACCAATACCTACAAAGAGGTCCCAACCGGATCCGGTTTTTGGAGCATTGAGCCCAGCCTTTCGATGATCTATCCGACCGACCCTGCCGTCCTCTTTACCAGTTTCAGCTACATTTACAATTTTGAAGATGACGTCAATGTAGGGGACAGCAGCAGTGCCGTAAAATTGGGTGATACCCTTTCATTAGGCGCGGGGATTGGCTTTTCAGTCAATCCTGATCTGTCGTTTTCGCTCGGCTTGAGCCACAAAACGATATTGAAAAGCACACTGGATGGCGAAGAGGCGGACGATGCAAAACTACTGCAACTGGATTCGATCAACTTTGGTATCAACTACGCGTTTTCAAAGACATCGTCATTGAACGTCAACGCTCAGGCAGGCTTAACCGAAGACACCCCCGACTTCCAACTGACAGTGAGGGTGCCGTTCAGTTTCTAATATCCTCCGATCAATAAGGCATCTTGAAGCTTGGTGCGACTGCGAATCTGTTGCACTAAGCCGCTGACTTGAGCGTCAATATTGACAATCGTATCCACCCCCAGCACGCTGTGATCGAGTGTATTTTGAATCACATTAGTGATGCTTGCTGAGGTGATCGACGCCGATGTACTGTTGGTCACATCCAGTGAATTGACTAACGCCGCTGGGTTGACACTCACATCTCCTGCAATCTGATTGCCTTCGCCTACTTGAACAACATTCACCACATCGGTGACGGGCACCGCAGTCGTTGTAGTCGACGAGTCCGTTGGATTGGCTTGCCGGACTTGATAGTTCGCCGACTGCTTGAGCAGTTGACCGTTTTCAAACACCAAGTTGGCGATTTGCGTATTAAAGACCGATTGTCCATTAACACTGCTTCGTACACTCAAGCCTATATTGATGACGTAGTCTCTGTTGATTTGAAACCCTCCTCGATACAGAGCCAATCTCGATTGACTCATGGGTGTCAGTTGAACTTGCTGTATATCAATGGCATCAGCAAACACGGACATCGACGCCATGCTGGCTAATACTCCTATTACCACCTTTACCGTTTTCATAATGTCGCCCTAAAGGCTAGTATTCCCCGGCCTCTGGTAACGTGATCGAAAATACCCCGAGAGATTCTCGAGATACCCCTGTGCTTAATGGTGCGCTATGATAAACCGCGAAGTGATCATCGGTAATAAACGAGGCCCTCCCCACTTCCGCTTTATTGCGAATCAGCAGGACAACACCTTGATAGTACTGTTCAAACTCTTCAAAGCTCATCATCATGGTGCCACGAGAAGGATCGCCTAAGATCACAGAATGTTGGTTCATTCCCTTTATGACCACAAAGTGAAGATAACCGTCAAAGTTCACTAAGGTCACCCCAGGGACACCTACCTGTTTCATTTTCTCCAAACTGATCTGAAATCCATCTGCGCGCAGCCCTTGAGCGTCAAGATACTGCTTCATATCCAGCAACGAAAAGCCCTGTTGCTCAATGAGGGCTTGATCCCCATTTGAGAACATCACTTCAAATATCTCTTGTTCGGCGGAAGGGGTTTGGTAGTGGTAAGTCAGAAGGGAAGCCAGCGCCGCAGAGCCACAACTAAAATCGTATTGTTGACGATGCACGTCACCAAACTGCAACTCCTTGTAGCTTTTTACGGGCACGCTGTACATTCCGCGCTGGGGGAGAAAATTGAGAGCTTGAGCAGAAGAACAGAGCATCGCTCCTACCCAAGCTAAAATTACGCACCAAAGTTTCATGGTCATTTCAGTGTTAAATTGACAACTGTTGAGTTTTGTATCAACACATTATTGCCAGTGTTTTGGACCACGCTCGTGATACCTGAGCTGTGCATGAGCGCACTACTCGCGATCACGTTGTTCCCCGTGACACTGTTTGTCACCGCATTTCCTGCGTTGATACCATTTATCTCTGACGACGCAGTCACACTCTCGATGTCGATGTGATATTGGCCTCCACGGGAGCTGTCGAGTTGCTGCTCCGACAGCCCCGGTTGTTCCAATATCAACTCATCGGCATAAGCAGATAGCGTGCCCAACGTCATCAGGACGAATAGAGCTGTACGCATCGCTTTGCTCCTAGAGTGCGAACTTAATCGGTAAACACAGACGCGTTAGTGGATACAGACTGTTGGATCAATGAGTTTGAACCCGCATTCTGCGCCACAGTCACGATACCCGCTGCACTGCCAAAGCCATCCATACGATTGATGTTGTCTACGCTCACACGGCCTTTGTTTCCACCGGCACCGTAAACGACAGATACACCCGATACGCTACCGCCCAGTGTTGAGCTGGCCACAACCGTGTCGGAGTCGAGATCAATCTCATAGGTATTCGTGTAGGTATTGGCACTGTTGTTCCAAGTATTACTGTTATCACTGCCATCGTTGTAGCTGCCATTAGTACTGGAATTGGTGTTACCACTGGCGACCGTTGCAGTATTACCACTATCGTCAACACTGTTGTCGATATCAGTATTCGCCTCGGTATACGTAGCAGTGTTACCACTGTCGTCAACACTGTTATCCGTCATGGTGTTACCACTCGCTAAATTCGCCGTATTTCCACTATTGGCCACACTGTTGTCAGTATCCGTGTTCGCTTCGGTATACGTCGCTGTGTTACCACTATCGTCAACGCTGTTGTCCGTCATGGTGTTGCCGCTGGCTAAATTCGCCGTATTCCCACTGTTGGCCACACTGTTGTCGGTATCATTGTCATACACCGTTTGCGTTTGCGTCACGGTGTTGGCACTGTCGTCCCAGTTGTTACTTGAATCTGTATTGTGACTTAGAAAGTCGTCACTGTTATTGTTATCGGCCCACGCTATACCACTCACAAATAGCGCTGACATCGCGACAGCAATACCGGTTTTTTGAAGATTCATAATGTGCACTCCATTAAGTTGACTGATTGTTCCTCGCCCTAAGGCAAGCTCAGTATAGGGGGTGCGCAATTTGGAATTGTCTCACCGCTAAGACTGTCTAAAGCCAGACACCAGCAATTTAGTGAACACTTATCACTGCTTGTTTTTTTAATCTTTAAAAACAATATCTTATCGGGAACTGCTGACTGAAGTATGAAAGAAGATGACTATTTTGGAGGGAAAAAGTATGACGTGTTTACGGCTAATTTCAGTCTTGCACGCTCATACAGTCGTGATGAAAGATAAAGTCAGAGCAAAGTTAACCTACTGATTTAAAATCACAAAACAACGTTCCGACTAAGCGCTTAGTTTATATACCGCCGATCATGTTGAAACTAAAGGTCACCGCCCGAATCCGCTTCTAGTCTCTCTTTATGATTTTACGCAGTCATACTGGGCGCTGGCGTATACTTACCCCTATTGAAAGGACGATGTTTAGAGGCTTTCGACGTTCATTTTGTTGCCAGGATGGGAAACCCATGGATACCTATACACTGATGCTCCTGACGCAAAAAAATTTGCAAAGTAGCTTAATTCAACAACAGCTCTCAACCATCAAGAATGTCAGTGTTGAGAGCTGCGCTCCAGAGCAATTGGTCGAGCTTTCCGGTAAGCGCAAAGTGGATCTGGTCGTGGTGGATTACGCCTACTTGGACGATATGTTACGTGAAGACGTCCTGCCTGACTTCGAGTTGCTCGGATTTGGTTTGCTGGTTCACAACGTACCGGAGGAGGCGCAAAATTTTACCTTCGTGCGTTGGAAGTTTCTGCGTGGCCTGCTCCTTCAATCCGCTTCGGTCGACCACTTAACACAGAGTGTGAAATACATTTTGTCTGGTGGATTGTGGCTGCCCAGAAAATGCCTAGAACACACCGTGCTCCACTATCGAGATCCGGACACCGTCCAACACGACTACTACGCCAACTTGACCTGCCGAGAGAAGCAGATTCTAGATTTAATCTATCATGGCAAATCTAACCAGCAGATCGCCAACCAACTCTATCTCGCTGAAAGTACGGTCAAAAGCCACATCTACAAACTGTATAAAAAGCTGCATGTACACAAGCGAAAAGAGGCGGCGCAGGTCGTCCGAGCGGTCCAAAACGCCACGGGGCTTTAATTCAATGTGTGTGATTGAGCTTGGAACTTAATCATTTTGCTTGGTCGTTTTGAAAGAATCGCTCCAGATTCACGCCCACCGTCATACCGCCGATAAATCGCCCTGTTTGGCTGTCGCGGATAGGAACACTGATTTGGGTTTGAAACAGATTGGTCGAAGGATCGTACTGAATGTCGTCAATAAACATGTCAATGCCGTTCAAGAGCCTCAAGTATTTGGGCTCATCGCCTTGCCACAAGTCTGATGTCACCACACTTTGTCCCACGTTATAGCCTTGAGCATCAAAAACCATGATTTCGGAGAAGATCTCTTGGCTTTGTTGCTGAACTTGAATCAGATGTTGTGAGAGCGCATTGCCCATCAAGGCATCAAAATTGTTTTTCATTTGTCTGTGCTGAGGATCTTTATTCGCTATCGCGACGCCATCACTGACCAACGCATTTTTCGCCAAAGGCACAATATCTTGCATGGCGAACTGCTTAAGCACTTGCTCCTCCTTATCATTCAGCGAATAGGAAACACTCGAACAGACAGGAATATAGCTGTTGAACCTTGCCATGAAGCCTTCATTTTCGTTGACGAACTCATTATTAAAGTAAATGCCCAATGCAGAGAATTTCAAAAACTGCGAGTTAAGCTGCGACACTCGGTCCATCGGGTAAGAGCCGGAGGCAATTTCACTGTTGAACGCATTCAGGTCAATGGCGATCACCTCGATGCGATTTTTCAGTAGCAGGTTGATCAACTGTGCCGAATCTTTGGCGCGGATGATGGGGGTGTACATGGTTTGGCCTGATAGCCAAGCATCTTGAGCACTGCCATGCACCACGCCGAGTTTGTCAAAATTGACGGTGTCACCGCTGTACACCCAATACCACTTTTCCAGTACTAGAGGGTGCGTCAAGGTCGCATTACCAGAGAGCTCTGAGTTATAGGTTGAAGAGAAAAAGCCATCCACACCGCCAGTTTTCAACGACTGACTGGCGCGCTTCCAAGGTGAGAGTTGGATTCGGTAATCCATGTCCATATTTTCTAAAATACACTTTACCGTGTCCACCACAGTGCCATGTAGCTCGCCATTATCAAAGCTTTGATAAGGTTTAGAAATTTCCGTATAAAGCTCAACAGAATTGGCCCATGTCTTTACCCAAGGCATCAACAGGAGCCACCACACTGCGACTAAACGCGCCATCATCACTCTCCTTGCTTATGGGTTATCTCACCACAAACTGATTGACGTCACGGCTCAGCCCACTCGATAGCTCCATGACATTTTGCGCGACTTGATGGATACGCTCTGACAAGGCTTTGCTGCTCTGATTCTGATCATTGAGGCTGACAAGGTTAGTGTTGATCTCTTCAGAGGTGGTGCTTTGTTCCTCCGTCGCGGCGGCAATTTGGGTCGCCATGTCACTGACATCAATGGTGGCTTGATGAATCTCGGTAAAGAGCGTTTGAATTTTCTCCGCCGCTTCGACTGAACTGCGTACTTTATCATTCCCCACGCGAATCGATGACACGGCGTTTTGCACACCCACCTGCAAGGAGTCGATCATCTTCTGAATCTCCTCAGTAGATTGTTGGGTTTTGCTTGCCAATGAGCGAACTTCATCCGCTACCACAGCAAAGCCGCGTCCTTGCTCACCCGCTCGTGCTGCTTCGATGGCCGCATTAAGCGCCAGTAGATTAGTCTGCTCTGCGATGTTACGAATCACATCCAATACGGAGACGATGTTTTGCGATTCGGTTGACAGATTTTCGATAACATTATTGGCATCGGTAATCGCATCAGACAACTCATGCGTGCCACGTACCGACCCCTCAATCAAGGCTTGACCATTTTGCGTCACTTTCGCGGTCGATTCCGACATTCTTGCCGCTTTGTCCGAATACTCAGCGACCTCTTTTACCGAGACGCTGAACTGATTAACAGCGGTGGCGATCATATCGATACCACGACTGATCTCTTCGTTCACCACCTGCGCCTGTGAGTAGCTCTGGTTGAGTTCATCAGCCGTATGATTAAGATTATTGGTGTTATCGTAAATACCAATAATGATGCCCTGCAGTTTGCTGACAAAAGTATCAAAGGTACCGGCCAGCAGCCCAAGTTCATCTTTGCGTTTAGAGTCGATACGTTGTGTTAAATCCCCATCACCTTGCGAGATTTCACCCACGCGTGAGGTCAATTGGCGCATACCGTCGACCAATAGTTTGGGGACAAAGAAGGTCAGTACAGACGAGAGCACACCGACGAAAATGACGAAAAGAAGAAGATTGCGGTGATTCACATCCATGCGTGCATTGAGCACATCGACGGTTTGCTTTGCTTGTGCATCGAGCGCTTCACCGGCGACGTCATAGAAATCCCTTAACGTGGAAAAGTGCGCGCTGTTATCACCACTGAGCAATTCGGAAGCACGTTGCATCTCCCCTTTGTCACGCAGCGCAATCACTTCAAGAGAGGAGCTTTTCCATAGGTCAAACGCTTGTTGGTAGCCTTTAAGCTTCGCCAATATTGCCTGCTCCTCTTGCATATAACCGAGATAGTTGTTCATTCTATCCAGTGCTTGCTGTGCGTTTTCTTCAAAATCAGCAAGATCATCCTCAGTGCCATTGGCTGTGATGTAACTCATTTGCGCCACTCTGGCTTGGTATAAATCTCGGTCAGCATTGAGGATATCGGACAGCGCAGGCATATAAGTTTGACCAAACAAACCCAGGCCATTATTGAGTGCGGAGGAAATGGTACTAAAGGTGACAAACACCACCACCAGTGAGACCACTAGCAAACCTAGTGCTGAAGATAGTTTTAAACGGATACTTTTTGACATGGCTGAGAGCATACTCCCTCCTAAGCTCGAATGAGTAGACAGCTACTCATTTGAAGTTAGTTCAGAATGTGACCACCCTCAACCTAAGTGATAGGAAATAACCGGCAAATAACCCACAAGTTGTACCAGTTGCGTCAAGGCTACTTAGTTATTGAGACGCATACTCAATTGAGCGGCCACCTGCGCCAGTTCTTGACGGGTTTGCTCGATGTCTTCGATGTGATGATGAACAGTGCGCGAATTTAAGGTCATGTAAGGTACTGTCATCACTGCCATCAGTTCGCCTAAAGCACCAAAAATTGGATAGCTGATGTTGGTAACGCCAGAAATTTGCGGACTGGCGCCAACGAAGTAGCCGTCTCGCTGTGTTTTCTCGATGTTCGCTAACGCGTGTTCAATTTCAGCGGACGTCGCATCGGTTTGCGCAAGGATTTTGTCGCGCTGAGCTTGCTCGGTAAAACTGAGCAGCACAATGCCCGAGCCCGATGAGCAGATGTCTAACGTTGCCCCTAAGCGTAAGCCAAAGCCCATTTTATAAGGGCTCTCCTGCACACTGATCACCACGAGCTCACCATGTTTGTATTGGCTCAAGTGACAAGATTGGTTCACCTTCAAACACAGATCTTCCATCATAGGCACCGCACGTTTGAGCATCTGCGCAATGGGAGGATGTTGGTTGGACAGCACAAACATTCTCAGGCTGAGCGAATACGCCGATTGTTCAGCGTCGAGCTCAATATACTGCCGCTCCACTAGCACCGACAACATACGAAAAATTTCACTGACGCTGCGATCGAGTTTTTCCGCAATTTGCTTTTTACTCAGCGCCACTGGAGACGCGGCAAGAAGCTCCAAAATGTCGAGCCCTTTCTCAAGTGCGGGCGCGCGATATTCAGTTTTTTTAATGTTGCTCATGATCAATAGAGGCTGGCATAGAGAAGTCTCAGTATGACAGCCAATCTAGGTCCTTTAAAGTAGGTTAACGCCTTGATTAACGGATCAATCCCATCCACTGAGGAATCATCAAGGAAATCGCAGGAATGTAGGTGACGAGCATCAACACACCAAAGATCATCACAAAGAATGGCAACAAGGTGCGAATCACGCTATCAATGCTGATGCCACTGACCTTACAACCGGTAAACAGAATCGGGCCTACCGGCGGCGTAATGGTGCCAAGCGATAAGTTAAACACCAACAAGATACCAAATTGCACCGGATCCATACCCAGAGAAGTACAGATAGGTAGGAAAATCGGTGTGAAGATAAGCACCGCAGGCGTCGGATCCATAAAGGTGCCGACAAACAACAACACCAAGTTGATGATCAGCAAGATCATAAATGGGTTGTCAGTCAATGAGAGCAGCGAGTCTGCAATCATGCCCGGGATCTGGGTAAACGCCATGACCCAAGACATGATCGACGAGGTCGCCAACATGAAAATCACAATCGCTGACATTTTCGCCGTACTGAGGAAAATCTGCGGTAACTCACTGAATTTCAACGAACGATAGCACGACGTCAAAAAGAGTGAGTAAACCACGGCAATCGCCGACGCTTCGGTTGCGGTAAATACGCCGCCAAGAATGCCGCCAATCACCACCAGAACCAAAGTTAAGCTTGGCACCGCTTGAATCGTGACGGAGAAACACTCTTTCAACGTCATGGTATGTTTGGCGATATAGCCACGGCGTTTTGCCATAAAGCCGGCGATGATCATCACGCTCAAACCCCACAAAATACCGGGCACGTAACCACCGACAAACAGCGCCGAGACCGATACGCTACCGGCAACCGTCGCGTAGACAATCAAGGTGTTGCTGGGTGGAATCAACATTCCCGTCGGCGCGGAAGCAATATTTACCGCGGTACTAAAGGCTGGGTCGTAGCCCTCTTTTTTCTGAATCGGCGACATGATGCCACCAACCGCCGCCGCGGATGCCACGCCAGAGCCACTGATTGAACCAAACAGCATGTTGGAGACCACATTGGTCTGCGCCAGTGAACCAGGAAAGAAGCCACTGATGATTTTAGAAAAGTTAATTAGCCGTATTGCTATGCCACCATTGTTCATGATGTTACCGGCCAAAATGAAAAACGGAATAGCGAGCAACGCGAAGGAATCAAGCCCGACGAACATACGCTGCGCTGAGGTCGTCATTGCCCCTTGAAATGGAAGAATGACCGTCATCGCGGCAAAAGAGGCCGCGCCGACACTGATGGCAATCGGCGCACCGATAATCAGCAAGACGATCGCCCCAACAAACATCACCAGTGAGGCGGTAAGAGCCATATCCATATTACACCTCGCTTGAAGCTTTGCTGTGTTTGAGAGCTTTGAATTGATGGATTAGATTCAATTCGTTATAGAGGAAATAAAAGAGAATCAATCCTCCAGAAATCGGGATGGCCGCGTAGATGACACCCATCGGGATTTGCAGTGCCGAGTCTAACTGCCACATTTGGCGTACTGCACTGTTGTAACCACCGATGATCATGATCGCGTAGGCAAAACTGACCGTCACCAACTCGATGAACATCTCCACCAACACGCGCACTTTGTCATTGAACTTGTCACGGATAAAGGTGATGGCCATATGCTCACGTAGTCCAAAGACGTACGCACTGCCAAATAAAATCAGCCAAATGAAGAGATAGCGCGACAGCACTTCACTCACCGCACTTGGGCTATTGAATAGATAGCGTGAGGCAACCTGATAGGTGACCAAGGCGGTCATGGTGCCCACAATCAGAATCAAAAACAGGGACAGCACTTTGTCCACCCACTGTTTTAAGGTTGTCATGGCTGACAACAAGGTTTGAAATACGGTTTTTTGCATAATGAAGATCCGACAAGGAGCCAGCACCGCGCTGGCCCCTTACTCTTGAACTTATTTTAAAGCGGCGATTTTTTCGAACAGCTTCTTCTGAGCTGGAGACTCAGTGAGCGCCTGCTGAAGCGGTTGACAGCTCTCTTGGAATGGCGTGATGTCGACTTCATTGAAGGTCGCACCGTGCGATTTCGCGGTCTCCATTGCCGTGCTGATGCGATCATTCCATAGCTTAAACTGCGCTGGCGTGCTCTCTTTCGCTAGGCGGCGCAGTGTCGCTTGGTCTTCTTTCGACATCGTATCCACAAAGTAGCTGCTCACCACAACCAGATCGGGCACCATCAAATGACGGGTTGATGAGAAGTAAGGTGCCACTTCGTACTGCTTAAGATCCGCATAAGTGATCTCGTTGTTTTCCGCGCCATCCAATACGCCTTGTTGAATCGCGGTGTACACTTCACCTTGACTCATAGGTACGCCCGTACCGCCCATGCACGACAGCATCTTAATCATGGTTTCAGACTGCATTACACGAATCTTGTTGCCTTTCATGTCCGAGACGTTTTCAACCGGCGCATTCTTGGTGTACATGCTGCGAGCGCCTGCGGTGTACGCCGTCAAGACTTCAAAACCAAAGCGTTTGGTGGACGCGAACAGCTCGTCCAACTCGCCCGACGTAAATACTGCCTCTTGGTGCGCTGGACCAGAGTAGACATACGGCATACCAATCACACGGTAGGTCGCGTCGTAGTTTTCAATCAGTGGGTTGGCGACAACCGCCATTTGAATTGCGCCATTTTGCACCAACTCAAGTGCGGCACGTTGGTCGCCAAGCAGTTCATTTGGGTAAATAGACAGTTTGTAACGGCCGTCCGTTTGCTCGTTGAGTTTTTTGCCAAACTCTTGCAATGCGATGTATTGCGGATGATTGTCTGACTGGTTAAACGCCGCTTTGATTTCAGTTGCCGCTTGAGCCATAGAAACGGTGCCTAGGCCAACGCTGACCAAAGCAGATAGAGCCGTCATTTTCAGTACTTTTTTCATCACAGTAGTCCTTGTCAATGTGTAGGGTAATGTCGTTATTGGTTGTTATCGGATGGCGGTCATGTCCACGAAATCCATGTCATCAAAGGTCTGGTTTTCGCCCAACATGCCCCAGACAAAACTGTAGTTGCTGGTCCCACAACCTGAGTGAATTGACCAACTCGGAGATAGCACTAACTGTTTGTCACGTACGACGATGTGTCGTGTTTCTTGCGGCTCTCCCATGAAATGGAAAACCACTTGATTCGGTTGAACGTTGAAATAGAGGTAAGCCTCCATACGGCGTTCGTGAGTGTGCGCAGGCATAGTGTTCCATACACTGCCCGGCGCCAGATGCGTCACACCCATGCACAATTGGCAGGTCGGCAGCACATCTGGGTGCAAGTATTGATTGATCACTCGCAGGTTAGCGGTGTCGTTTGAGCCAAGCTCGACCACTTTCGCTTGTTCACGGGTAATCAAACGCGATGGGTAACCATGATGCGCAGGCGCACTTAAGCAGTAAAGATACGGTTTGTGCGCACTCTCTTCAGAGTGGAAACGGATATTGCGTACCCCTTTGCCTAGGTAAAGGGCATCGAGCGGCTCAAGTCGGTAGATCTCTTCCGAGGTGTGGACTTCAATCGCCCCTTCTCCCAAGTTGACCATGCCCAGTTCGCGGCGCTGCAAGAAATAGTCGGTGCCGAATACGCCATTATCGATGTACTCATCCAAAGAAAGTGGTTGAGTCGTAGGGCACACACCCAGTGCGACCACACGATCGATATGGCTGTAAAGCAAGGTAATCGAGTCTTCAGCAAACAACTGTTCATTTAAGAATTCTGCGCGTAAGCGATCCGTATCGTAGTGCTTCGCATCGAGCGGATTGCTGTTGTAATTGGTAAACATCATTCTCTCCTTTGTGTTGGCAGTAAGTGTATCTTCAATTCATATATGATCAACATCGTTCAAATATAATCAAAAACGAATTGAGATCTTCATCCGCTACCTACCCTCTAAAGGGAAATTTTGTGTGATGTTGGCCATCATTTTTTGCCAAAAACGCGCTAAAAATTAGACATTGAAACAATTTATCTCATTTTTATGAACCATTGTTTTAATATCAATCATTTATCACTCAAGACCGAACTTAGGCGCAATGCGCAGCCCAAAAGAGACAAGCGGATCGCACTGGGCAGCGGTTGTCGTTATACTACTTTGGTTGAGAATGATGCAGCTTGGAGAGAAGGGTTTTGAAGGGGTTACCACAGCGTGCGCTGACGATTGCAGCGCTTTGTTTTTTTGCGAGTGTATGGGGAAGCCCTGAGAGCCTCGCCGCCGACTCTGATGCCTTTAGTCAACCCCGAGTGGATTTGATCCAAGTCGATAAATCAAAACGACGTATGTACCTACTGTCTAACAACGAAGTGGTTCGAGAGTTTCGCATCGCCCTGGGTAAAGCGCCCAAAGGACACAAAACACAAGAGGGTGATCAAAAAACGCCCGAAGGACGCTACTACTTAGATTTTGTGATGGAAGATTCTGAGTTCTACCGTTCCATCCACATCAGTTATCCGAACCAAGCGGATCTCGAATACGCCAGTGCGTTGAATGTTTCGCCGGGCGGAGACATCAAAATTCACGGTTTGAGAAATGGCGAGCAAAGGCCCGCCAACTATGTGCAGAGTTTCGATTGGACGAATGGATGCATTGCTCTCAGCAACCCTGAAATGGATGAATTACTCAGCCTTGTGGAAACGGGAACCCCAATCGACATCCACTGGTGAGCCGCTAAGAGTTGACCTCTTCCAGTGTCGGCGTTTTGCGCTTTTCTCGAGTCACCCACCAGCAAATCAACGAGCCAATGGTGACCATCGCCACGCCTTGAAGAAAACTGTGAGTGATCGCCACACCCAGCAACCATGACGAGATAACGGTCGCGATGATGGGAGTAAAGTAGGACAAGGTCGCCAGAAACACCATGTTGCCACCGATAATCGCGTAGTTCCACAGCGCATACCCTGCCCCCATCGTTACGCCGGCAAGTAACAAAATCGCGCCAGATTCCATCGTCAACACCTCACTCAAAGGCAGAGCGCTGTACTCTGTGAACAGTGGCGCTTTAATCCATAAGGTGATGGCCGTGAGAATAAAAAACAACGTAATGGCGTTTTGCCCTCGCGCTAGGGTTTTGGTTAGGTTGCAATATAGTGCCCATAAAAAGGCTCCGATGAAGGCCATCGAATACGTCGCTGGGTTCGTGGCGACATTGGCTGCAATTTGGCTGACAGAAAGACCCGCATCGCCGGTGATACTCCACGCCACGCCAACAAACGCGAGTGCAATACTTGGGTACACCAGACAACTGGCCCGTTTCGGGCTCAACAGCAGAGCCATCAGTACAGTGAGTGCTGGCCAAAGATAGTTTATCACCAACATTTCAATCGCTTGCATGCGCGAGTTGGCCATGCCCAGCGCTAAGGCGAGACAAATCTCATAGGCGACAAACAGCCCTCCGCCAATGAGCACATACCGCCAAGAGTACTGGCGCCACTTTGGCCTCCCCATCACCAGCAGCAAAAACAACGACGCCACGCTGTACATCGCCGCAGCGCCCGCCACTGGGCCAAAGGACTCTGCGACTAAGCGGGCTAATCCCGTCACGCTGCTCCAAAGAAGAATGGCCGCAATACCGGCCATTGTGTATCGATCGACGGACACGATTTAGACGATTTCCCAACTGTGGGTCATTTCAACGCCCTCACCGAGCATCAAGCAGACTGAGCAATATTTTGTCAGTGAATCGGCCGCCACTTGCGCCACGACTTGGGGATCAAGCGCCTCTCCAGACACCTCAAAATGGATATTCACTTTAGTAAAAATACGTGGCGCGCTGTCACGGCGCTCAGTGGTCAGCTTGGCGACGCAAGTGCTCACCGCTTGGTTGGCTTGTTTGAGACCATCGACCACGTCTACCGAACTACATCCCCCCGCTGCCATCAACACCATCTCCATTGGGCTAGGCGCGCTCGCCCCCCCATTGCCATCCATCACGACAGAGTGGCCCGATTGGGAATGACCTAAAAACTTGAACTCATCGATCCACTTAACTTCTGCTTGCATGATTGTCTCTCTACTCATTTAAAAACTGCGAAAACGTCAGTGTGTAAAAAGCGCCAGTGAAAAACTCACTCGCGCTCTGTTGTCTGCTCATTGCTTCAGCGCATGCTGATACCGGCGATTAGCGATTATACGGTCAGCAAAACTCGCGCTGCGAGCAGTATCAATACACACCCTGATAGTCTATCAATCAATACGGCTTTAGAGCGAATTTTATCGATAAGCTTCGGACTGGAGAGCAAAAACGTAATCAAGGTATACCAGAGTCCATCCACCACAAACGGTGTAAGCACGATGATCGACTTCGCGGCAAAGGTGTCACCAACCGCAACAAATTGGCTAAACAGCGCAATGAAGAACAGCGCAATTTTCGGGCTAAGCAGAGAAATCAGCAGCCCTTCTCGCGCCGATTGAGCCACTGGTGTTGGCTCGCCCGACTCCAGCCTTGCTGCTACGCCACCTTTAGAACGCAGCGCATTGTAGCCAAGGTAGATAAGGTACGCAGCACCGGCGTAGCTAATCCCCTTGAATAGCAAGGGTGATTGCTGCAACACCACAGCTAAGCCAATTAAGGTAATAAACGCATAAACGCCAATACCAAAAGCGTGCGCCCAGGCAGCGGCAAAGCCATTGATGCGCCCGCCCGCCAAACTGTGCTTTGCCACCATGGCCAAACTAGGCCCCGGAGACATAGCACCGAGTAGACAAATCGTGAAAAGTGAAAACCAAATCGTTAAGGTCATGAAAACGTGTCCTAATCCATGTGAATGGCGTAACGATAATGCTGATTAGCTATGATTTGAAATCAAACTTTTTCATAAGCATCATGATTTCATATCATACCTATCGAGTAAGGGGATGTGCGCATGGCGCTCAGCACAACCTCTCTCATCCATTGATGGGCGGGATCAAGATCGTACTTGGGATGCCAAATCAACCAATAGAGATGACTGGCCGTATCAAAAGGCAAAGGACGATAAAGAAGTGACGCATCCCGCGACAAGTTAATCGCTATGTGTTCTGGTACCACCATCAGGTAGTGGCTGCTTTGCAGGGCATTGACTGCGGCGGTAAAGAACGGCACTTTCAAGGCAACGCGTCGTGTGTGACCTAGCGCGTTCAATACCACATCGGTGCTGGTGTCCTTGTCGCCGCCCCCTGTAACTTTCAAATGTGGGTAAGCCAGCATATCTTCCATCGATACCGCACCTTTATCGGCAAGCGGATGCCCTTGGCGCATCAACAAAACGGATTTGTCTTCACCGATCAGCACGGAACTGACGTACTCTGGCTGACGAGGGAGCATGGTTGACGCCAGATCAATACCGTTCGTATGAAGCTGGTCCAAATAATCTGGGTCCCACAGCTTGTAGGTCAGATTCAAATGAGGGGCTTGATCGGTCAGGACCGAGACTACGCTAGGTACGATGTACTGCGCGACATAATCACTCGAGGAAAACACAAACTCTTGTCGCCAATTGTGCGGTTGAAACGGCGCATCGGCCAACAGATTATCCACCTCAGAGAACATCCGATCCAAGCGCTTCTTAATAACCAGTGCACGAGGGGTTGGAACCAATTGGTTACCGTCTCTCACCAGCAGTGGATCATCAAATAGTGTACGTAGCTGAGCTAACTGACGGCTCACCGCAGATTGAGTAACGTGCAAACGCTCTGCTGCGCGGCTGACATGGCACTCGTCCAGTAACACCGATAACGCCCGTAGCAAGTTTAAGTTGATGTTATTGAGCATCATGAAGCGTGTTGAAGAACTCAGTTAAAACGGTATGCGTCACCAAATGACGCAGCTCTGGGATGGTGTACAGCTCATCTCGAATCCGGTATAGCTGCGCCATACTCTCCACTTCGACAAACAGCATCATATCCGTTTCACCACTGATGGCATGGCACCACTTCACCCCTTCAATCTGATAAATACGGGGGGCATAATGATCGCAATAGTGCCTGGTTTTCGTCGTATCAAATTTGAGTGCGAGATAGGCTTGGATTTTGGCGCTACTGGTGTCTGGCTGAGCAATTTCTGCGTGATAACCGAGGATCACTCGCTCCGCTTCTAAACGCTGAATACGCGCCGTCACAGCAGAGCGGGACAAGTTGACCTGACGGGCGAGTTCACTTACAGACAATCGAGCGTTGCCTCTGAGTAATGTAATGATTTTATTATCGAATTTATCCATTTCTTTTTCTCATACTTGCCCTTTGGTCAATTTGACACAAAACGAACAGGAAGAAAAGATGCCAAAATGGCGGGCGATACGTGAAAAAACGTCAAAGTGACGGCTAAGCGAGACACATTGATAGATGCCGAGATAGACACAATTGGTTAAGCTTGGCCAATCACCCCGCGCTAGGATGCGACATGAACCAACTAAAACAAGAAATCTCGTTATTATCAGGCATCGGCCAACTCTCGACCACATTACTCGGCACTGGGCTATTTATGGTGCCCGCCATCGCGGCTGGCATTGCCGCTGAAGCGTCGCTATGGGCTTGGTTGCTGCTGTTTATCGCCATCTGCCCCATTGCGCTCACGTTCGCCCAGTTAGGTAAACGCTACCCCAACGCTGGCGGAACCGCCTATTTTGTACGAATGGCGTTTGGCCCCCGCCTTGAAAAAAGTGTCGCGTGGCTGTTTTTGAGTGTCATTCCTGTCGGTGTACCTGCCGCCATTGCGTTGGCTGCGGGCTTTCTTGAACAGATTCTTCCTACTAGCCTTCAAGACCCTTTGCTTGCGCAAGTGATCACCGTGTTATTACTCGTGCTGGTTAACTTATCTGGGGCGAAATCTTCGGGTCGTCTACAAACGGTGATTGCGCTCGCGATCTTTGCCCTCGTCGTCGCGTTTTGGTGGCAAAGTGATCTAAAGACCGATGACATCACGCTCCCCACCTTAAGCCAAAAAGATTGGCTGCCGATTGGCGCGGCGCTCGGCGTGATGTTTTGGTGCTTTGTCGGTATCGAAGCGTTCGCCCACATGGGGGAAGAGTTTAAAAACCCAGAGCGCGATTTTCCTATCGCAATTGTGATTGGCTGTTTAGTCGCCGGCCTTACCTATTGGGCTTGCTCGGTCGTGATTTTAAAATTGGGCGCCTATGGTTCTGCGCAATTTGAAAGCACCTCTATTCCGTGGATGGCAGCTCAGTTGTTTGGTCCGAGCGTCAAGTGGCTCATCAGCATCATCGGCTTTGCGGCCTGTTTTGCAAGCGTCAATCTCTACACTCAAAGTCTCTCGCGTATGGTTTGGTCGCAAGCGCGCGATTACACGCCACACAGTGCGCTTGCAAGATTGTCAGTGCGTGGCGTGCCGGCAAACGCAACGATTGCCGTTGGCGCTGTGCTGCTGCTTTCTTGCGTCGTGGGTGAAATTTCCGGCCTTAACTTGGAGTTTTTCCTTAAGCTCGCCAACGGGATCTTTGTTTTGGTTTATCTACTGGCGATGCTGGCGGCCTACAAACTGCTGCGCGGCGTGGATAAAGTCTTAGCGAGCGTCGCGCTACTGCTGTGTAGCCTTGTGTTTCTCTGTTTAGGCTGGTCGATGTTTTACGCCGTGACCATTTTTGCCGTGCTCACACTCCCTTGGCATAAATGGCGTAAACTGCCGCCGCAAGCCACCTAAAACCAATACAAGAGAGAGATTGACCGACGCTATTGGTGCAAAAGTAATCATTCAACCCAACATGTCCCGTTTTGTTGGGTTTGTGTGCTAGGTTTTTCAAGATAGAGTATTGTTTTTCTGCCGTTTTCGAGTACTTTGAACACAGCGTTTAAACGGACAATAACGGCTGGAGTGCTCTGTGAGCCAATTTCAAGATCTCTCTATTTTGATCGCCGAACTGCTTCGCAGTGAAGACAGTGAGCAGGTCACAACTCTTAACGAATCTATCGAACACGGACTTGAGCCCGGCGCTGTGGCGCTGATTCTCGAGGCCTTTCCCATTGATGACCGTGTGCGACTTTGGCGCAGCCTGCCCCTTGAGCTGCATATTGAAGTACTTACCGAAGCGCGTGCGGAAGTTCGCCACTCCATCATCAAAGAGCTGTCTGAGGTTGAACTCAAATTAACCCTCGCCAAACTGGATAACTTATCTCTGATTGAATGGTCTGACTCACTCCCTGAGGACATCATCAATGAAGCGCTACGCCTGATCGAAAAAGATGAACTTGAGCTTTACGATCAAGCGAATGCCTATGAAGATGATCAGATCGGTCGTTGGGCCGAACGAAAAGTGGTCACGCTCCCCTTCACCATTTCCGTTGAGAAAGCGAAAGGTTTGATGGAGCGCTACAGCTATGACGCCCCTGAGCACATCTATCTGATCAATAAGAAGAAACAGTTTCGAGGCATAGTGCGCTATATCGATTTGCTGCGCGCCGAGCCGGGCGACAGGCTTAAATCATTGGCGCTAGAGCACCCTGTCACCTTAAACGCCAAGCTAGAACTTTCTGAAAGTATCGAGGCGTTGGAGCACTCTTCACTCTCAACCATGCCAGTGACCGATGACGATGACACCTTGATTGGTGAAGTGGATTGGCATTTTGCCCTCAGTACTCAACGTGAAATATACGAAGCGCGCCTAATGGCGGGTACCGGTATGGATGAAGGGGACGACCTGTTTGCTCCCATCATTCGCAGCTCGAAAAAGCGTGGGGTTTGGCTTGGCATCAATCTCATGACGGCAATCCTTGCCTCAGTCACTATCGGCTTGTTTGAAGATGTGATTGCTCAAGTGGTTGCGCTGGCGGTCTTAATGCCTATCGTCGCCTCGATGGGTGGCATCGCAGGTAGCCAGACGTTAACGCTGATGGTCCGCGCGATGGCGCTCAACCAGATCACAGCGGGGAACCGCTGGGCGCTAATGAAAAATGAAGTGGGCATTGGCTCTATCAACGGATTGCTGTGGGCAGTCATCATCGGTGGACTCGCCGGACTGTGGTTTCAGTCTGTCATATTAGGTGCCACCATCGCGCTGGCGATCGTCGTCAACATTATTACCGCCGCTCTATTTGGTGTGCTGATCCCAATTGTTCTCGACAAACTCAAACTTGACCCTGCACTGGCAGGCTCCGTCATCCTCACAACTGTGACTGACGTGGTGGGTTTTTTCGCCTTTCTCGGCACAGCGAGTCTCGTCATGCTCTAAGCCCTAGCGGCACATAAGATGACCTTAGATCGCGCACCTACAAGGTGCGCAATCTGATCCTCTGTTCGCAATATGCTGGTGTATTTGCAATATGCAATGCCAATATGCAACCAGCCACTCTTTCTTGGTCTCAATCTCAACGTAAAGCCTGATACAGCGGGCATATTAAAGTTGGCACATAACCTGCTATCTATACAGTGACCCTAGCGTTAGGGTCACCTAGCCAACTGACGTTGTTAGTGAACCCAATTTGTTCACACCCAATATCAGCCAGAATCCTCACGGTTTCTGGCTCTTTTTTTTATTTCACGCCAATCCATACAAAATACAAATAACACCCACCCAATTATTAGCAATACAAATCCTGGAATAATCAATATTCCAATAGAAAACATAAAATAATAAAAACGCAACGCACTGTTTTATTTAATTAAATCAATCAAAAACATCCAAGCAACCGTTTTACAAGCCGCAACTTGCATTGACAGCGCAAAATACACCCCCATAATACGCGCCGCAATCGAATACATTCTGGTAAAGACAGTCTCATTCTGCGGAGGTAATACAATGGCTGATGACAACAACTACAGCTTAGGACCGGTCCCGAGCAACGCACGCAAAGGGGTTGCGTCTCTCACTATGGTTATGCTTGGTTTAACCTTTTTCTCCGCCAGTATGTGGACAGGTGGCGCTTTGGGTACGGGCTTAACGTTCAACGATTTCTTTCTTGCCGTGTTAGCCGGTAATTTGATTCTCGGTGTCTACACCTCGATTCTTGGCTATATTGGTGCCTCTACCGGCCTATCTACTCACCTCCTTGCTCGCTATTCCTTTGGTACACAAGGCTCTTGGCTACCTTCTGCGCTATTAGGCGGTACGCAAGTCGGTTGGTTTGGCGTGGGTGTGGCGATGTTTGCTATTCCAGTCCAAAAAGCGACGGGGTTAGACGTCAACTTGCTGATCCTCGGATCGGGCTTATTGATGACGGCAACGGTTTACTTTGGCATCAAAGCGCTGATGGTGCTCTCTGCCATCGCCGTCCCTGCGATTGCTATTCTTGGTAGCTACTCGGTTTCACTGGCGGTGGACAGCGTGGGCGGTGTGGATGCCTTAATGCAGGTTTCACCCAAAGAGCCGATGGATTTCTCTATCGCATTGGCAATGGTGGTCGGTTCTTTCATCAGCGCGGGGACGTTGACAGCTGATTTCGTTCGCTTTGGTAAAAAACCCGCTGGCGCTGTTCTTGTCACCATGATTGCGTTCTTTATCGGAAACTCACTGATGTTCATCTTCGGTGCTGCTGGCGCTGCAGCGACTGGCCACGCGGATATTTCTGACGTGATGATCGCGCAAGGACTGTTACTGCCTGCCATCATCGTTTTAGGTCTCAACATCTGGACCACCAACGAAAACGCCCTTTACGCTTCGGGCCTAGGTTTTGCCAACATTACCGGCCGCTCAAGTACCTTAATGTCGATCGTCAATGGCGTCGTCGGCACCATTTTTGCGCTGTGGCTATACAACAACTTTGTCGGTTGGTTGACCTTCCTCTCAACGGCGATTCCTCCTATCGGCGGCGTGTTGATTGCTGACTACCTCATCAATCGAAAACGCTACAAAGACTTTGCCAATGCAACCTTCAAACGTGTTAACTGGGCCGGCATTATTGCCGTAGCCGTTGGTGTGCTAGCGGGTAAATTCATTCCGGGCGTCGTGCCGATCAACGCAGTATTGGGCGGTGCGTTATGCTATGTCATACTCAACCCATTATTGAATAAATCTTCGCTGACCACGCAAACTGCGTAAGGAGATCGCATGCCATCGCTACTGATCAAAAACGTCACGCTTGAGGCGCAAAGCGGCCTTAAACAGATTCTTATTGAAGATGGATACATTTCGTCCATCACCGATGCGAACTCCCCTATCAACTTTGAGGGGGAAACGCTGGATGGACAAGGGGCGATGGCCGTCGCACCCTTTTGCGAACCACACATTCACCTAGACACAACTCAAACGGCTGGTGAACCGAGCTGGAATATCTCGGGCACGCTATTTGAGGGCATCGAGCGCTGGGCAGAACGCAAGCAGCTGCTCTCTATTGAGGATGTAAAGCAGCGCGCCAAACAGACGTTAAAGTGGCAGATTGCAAACGGTGTGCAGCATGTGCGTACTCACGTGGATGTCTCTGATCCGACTCTGGTTGCGCTAAAAGCAATGATTGAAGTGCGTGAAGAGATGCGACCTTGGGTAGATATCCAAATCGTCGCCTTTCCACAAGAAGGCATCCTCTCCTACCCTAATGGTAAAGCATTGCTTGAAGAAGCAGTCAAACTAGGCGCCGATGTGATTGGTGCTATCCCGCACTTTGAGTTTACGCGCGAGTATGGTGTCGAATCGCTGCATTACGTCTTCGAGCTAGCACAACAATACGACCGTCTGATTGATGTGCACTGTGACGAAATTGATGATGAGCAATCACGCTTCGTCGAAACCGTAGCCGCATTGGCTCACAAGTTCGATATGGGGCACAAGGTCACCGCAAGCCACACGACGGCAATGGGTTCATACAACGGCGCTTACGCGTCACGACTGTTCCGACTGCTACGCATGTCGGGCATCAATTTTGTCGCTAACCCGCTGGTCAACATTCACCTTCAAGGTCGATTTGACGACTACCCCAAACGCCGTGGCATCACACGCGTGAAAGAGATGTTAGCCGCAAACATTAATGTCTGTTTTGGCCACGATGATGTGTTTGACCCTTGGTATCCACTCGGTACCGCCAACATGTTGCAAGTGCTGCACATGGGGCTGCATGTGTGCCAAGTGATGGGTTACGATCAAATCAACCAGTCACTGGCGCTGATTAGCCACCACTCCGCGCGTACCCTCAACATCACAGAGCGTTACGGCATTGAAGTGGGCAAACCGGGTAACCTGCTACTGCTTGAAGCAGAAAACGGCTTCGATGCGGTCAGACGTCAAGTTCCAGTGCGTTATTCGATTCGTGGCGGCAAAGTGATCGCTGAGACTCAACCCGCGACCACGCATATTCACCTCGAGGAGCGTGAAGCGGTCGATTTCACCCGTTAACAGTAGGATTGGCTAGGTGGGGCTGGACTAATGGCGTCGAAACAAGGATATTAGTCAGCAACCCTATCCATCTAATTTGTTTGAGGAAACTTTGATGATATCTAAGTGGGCGCAACGTTTTTACCAAATGGCAGAATTGGTTGGCTCTTGGAGTAAAGATCCTTCGACTCAAGTCGGCGCCGTCATTACAAAACAGAACCGCATCGTTTCTGTCGGCTTTAATGGCTATCCACATGGCATTTCCGACAGTGCCAATACGGATGACAGAGACATGAAGTATCTAAAGACGCTGCATGCCGAAGAAAATGCCATTTTGTTTGCTAAGCGAGATTTAGATGGCTGCGAGATCTGGGTGACTCACTTTCCGTGCCCAAACTGTGCAGCGAAGATCATTCAGACTGGCATCTCCTCGGTGCACTGCCCAGAGCAAACTGAGGACTTTCTCTCTCGCTGGGGTGACAAGATCAAAGTCAGCCAAGACATGTTCTTACAAGCGGGTGTGAAAGTGAACTGGTTGCCGCTCGATGATCTGATCCCAAGACCATAGACTTTTCTCGACCCATTTATCCCCAAAACGGAGCCCACAGCGCTCCGTTTTTTTCATTCTTACTCATCGACACTTAAAGACATCACGCCCCCACTCACGTTCGACCTTGGTTTACCGCTTTAAGATCGCGTTTTGTTTACCAAATCTGTAGATTCCATGAGTTAAAACGCATTCCTTGTGTACCTTGCCGGTAAGATTGCATCAACGACGTGTCACAAGTATTTTTTGTCGCGAATTAACTGCGCTCTTCATTTTTTGTCAATAGGCACTTCTACTGATTCTTAACGTGATCAACCTCTGCAATGTCGACGTTATCTAGTGATAACCACCGACATTATTTTTACTAGCAGAATAAGATATTAGCCATTACAATCCTGCCGCATAAAAATTACAAAATAGTTACAACCCTATCGCTGTATTGAGCACCCCAACTGAATACAGCATCAGCCCTAAAACGTGAAAGGTCCCCTAAACCATGAGTCCAGAACATCACCTTCTAGACTGGCAGAAAAGCCAAACGATTGCTGAAACGATTTCCCCTTTACTCAGCCAACTTTATCGACAAAAAGGTGTTGAAGTGCTGCTGTTTGGCAAAACACTGGTCAACGCCGCCACCATCGACATCATCAAAGCGCATCGGCTCGCTCGTCACTACACCGGAAAGCCGCTGAGCACAGAACAAACCCTGCCTCTGATTCAGGCGCTCTCAACCATGGCGCTGTCACCATGTCGTATTGATGTCGGCCAACTCGCCCACCAATTTTGGCAAGGTCGCGATGATGCCCACGGCGTCAGTGACTTTTTGCACACGGCACTGGTCGGTGCGATGAATGGCAACACGGTTCCGACACCTCGCGATGTGGTGTTGTATGGTTTTGGTCGAATTGGACGACTTCTAAGCCGCTTGTTGGTCGAAAAATCCGGCCCGGGTTATCCATTACGTTTGCGCGCAGTGGTCGTACGCGGAGGAAAGCAGGGTGATTTAGCCAAGCGCGCGAGTCTACTACGACGCGACTCTGTTCATGGCCAATTTAATGGCAGCATCATTGTCGATGAAGAGCGCAAAGCGTTGATTGTGAACGGCAACTACATTCAATTCATCTATGCCAACCAACCTCAAGACGTCGATTACAGCGCTTACGGTATTCAAAATGCGTTAGTGGTCGACAATACGGGCGTGTGGCGCGACGCCGAAGGCTTGAGCCAACATTTGGCCTGCCCGGGTGCGAGCAAGGTGCTGCTGACCGCTCCAGGCAAAGGTGAAATCAAAAACATCGTCTTTGGTGTGAATCACGATGAAATCGAAGCGAATGATACCATAGTGTCCGCTGCCAGTTGCACGACCAATGCGATTACACCGGTGCTCAAAGCGGTTAATGACCAGTACGGTATTCTCTCTGGCCATATCGAAACCGTGCATTCTTTTACCAATGACCAAAACTTGATTGATAATTTCCACTCAGGCGAACGTCGTGGTCGCAGCGCGTCGCTAAATATGGTTCTAACGTCAACCGGCGCAGCTAAAGCGGTCGCTAAAGCCCTACCTGAATTAGCGGGCAAGCTCACGGGCAATGCCATTCGCGTTCCGACTCCGAACGTCTCGATGGCAGTCGCGAACCTCAACTTGGTCCAAGGCACCGACAAAGCGTCACTCAACGCCTATCTTCGTGATGCCGCATTGAATTCAAGCCTGTCTGCCCAGATGGACTATACGGATTCCACCGAAGTCGTCTCGAGTGATTTGGTCGGTTCACGTTTTGCTGGTATCGTCGATGGCGCAGCTACCATTGCGCAAGACAACCGCTGCGTGCTCTACATTTGGTATGACAATGAGTTTGGCTATAGCTGCCAGGTTGTCCACTGTATGGAACAAATGATGGGCGTTCGCTATCCCACGTTCCCACAAAGCCGCGCTTAATCTCAATTCAGCTCCACAACAATAATAATCCCCCCGAATTGCCGCTGCATCAATGCAGCGGCCTTTTTCATTCATCTTTCATTCATACCGCCTTCAGTACGATAGACTCTCACACTAAGAGGAGTCCTATATGGCACGCGCAATCACCGCTATCTTCGCCCTGTTTGTCGGCATGTTTACTTTGATAATGAGCCTTATCCTTGCTATTCCATTGACCATCGCTGCGATTTTCGCTGGCAAACGACTTCAGCGTTCAGCAGCATTTTCACGCACTGAACCATCCGCCAATAAAAGCGGCAACACGATTGAAGGTGACTATGAAGAGGTCCAGCGCTAGTTAAGTTTGCACCTCGACCAAAAAGTGTGCTAACTCTATACCCTGCTTGCTCAAGAGAATAAAAAGGAAGAGTTTATGAGCCATGGGAAAAGGGACATTACACTGCGTTTTCTGGCCGAGCCGGGTGACGTCAATTTTGGCGGTAAGGTCCACGGCGGCGCAGTCATGAAGTGGATAGATTTAGCGGCCTACGCCAATGCCGCCGCATGGAGCGGTAAGTACTGCATTACTGCCTACGCGGGTGGAATTCGTTTTGTAGCGCCAATCCATGTTGGCAACTTAGTCGAAGTGAGTGCCAAAGTGATCTACACCGGCACCTCATCGATGCACATTGCCATTGATGTACAAGCCAGCGATCCTAAAGAGATGAAAAATCGCCTCACCACACACTGCATTGTCATCATGGTCGCGGTCGACGAGCATGGAAAGCCCTCACCTGTCCCTGAGTGGATTCCCGAGACTGCCGATGATATTAAACTGCGCGACTCAGCGATCCGCTTAATGAACATGCGTAAAGAAATCGGTGAGGAGATGGAAGCGCACGTCAAATACCTCAAATAGACATCAACAGGGGGCACTTGCAGTTCCCCCTCTCATTCTATCGATTAGCCATCAAGATTAGCCAACTTTCTCAGTTCCGTTCTATGATTTGTTAACCACTGTTCGAACGTTTGCGGTTGAGAGCCTGTCAGGGCAACAAACTCATCACTGCTACCATCCGAGAAGAGACCTCGATTGTGCTGGTCCATCGTAACACACAGCTCAATAACAGGCTCTGGCAGTTGGAATGAGGTCAGTTGAGAACGAAATTCATCGTCACTCAAGTGCACCATATTGATTGACGTACCCAAGATGCGATCCATGATATGCGCCATTTCATCATTAGTCAGTGACTCGGGCCCATTCAGAGTCAATACTTGATGTCCTGAAGGGGCTTTAACCAACGCCGCCGCAGCCGCCATCGCGAGATCGCGACGAGAGAGTTGCGCTGTTTTGCCATTACCGGCAGACGTCAACCAATGGCCCGTTTGTAACGTACTGGCAAAGTACTCAGGTAGATTTTCAAAATACCAGTTGTTGCGAAGAATCACGGTATTGTCGATACCACTTTGAACGATCGCCGCTTCGGTCGCCTCATGTTCATGAGCAAACATAACCGGTGACTGGCTCGGCGCTGGCATAGACGTATAGATAAGATGGTCGACGCCCGCTTTTTTCGCAGCGTTAACTGCGTTGAGGTGCGGCTGGGTGCGAGAGCCCGCAGACAAATCAATGCTGACTAACAGTAGGCTATTCGCCCCGTCAAAGGCCTGCTCTAACGAGCTCGGATCAGAAAAATTTGCTTCTCTCACGTCCACACCCAACTCGACCAGCGAGCTCAACTTCGCTCTGTCACGGGTGGTGACGATCAATTGCTGCGCTGCTAACGCACCTGAGCTAAGAAGTTGCTCTACTACTGCTGAACCTAACTTACCGGATGCGCCGGTCACCAAATATTTACGATCTGACATCATGATATTCTCCGTTTCTCTAACTGTTCCAAAGCGACAGACTCCTTCAGCCTGTCATGGGATGAACTGACTATATAATTATTAATTTGATAAATAATTAGCCAATTATTAAACTTATTGTTTATTAATAATAAACAGTGAAAGTCATGATCTCCCTTGACGATATGTTGGTGTTTGCCATGGTGGCAGAGAAACAGTCTTTTACTCAGGCAGCCGAGGCGCTGGGTCTTGGTAAGGCAAGAGTGTCGCAGATTGTCACTCGCTTAGAACGTTCGTTGAACACACGCCTGCTTCACCGCACAACCCGTTCGCTATCTCTCACCGATGCCGGTCAGCGCTACTACGAAAAATGCCGAGCGATCAAAGATATTGCTAGAGAGGCCAACAGTGAGACACTCACCGGGAACCAAACCCCAAGTGGCACCATTCGAATCTCCACCCCCAGCAATGCGATGGTCGAACTACTGAGCGAGTTCATTCGCCAATATCCCGATATTCGACTCGATATTATTGAAAGTGATAGCTACAGCAATCTGATTGAGTCGCGTTGTGACATTGCACTGCGAGCCTCTTCAGCGCTTGAGGACTCTCGTCTCTATGCCACCAAAATTGGCTTTTTCCGCGACATGATTTGCACCTCGCCGGATCACTTAAAACGCGTCGGGAAAATTGAAGAGCTGAAGGACTTAGTCAATCTTGACTGGATAAGTCATCACATCGTCCACGGCGATAAGCACTTGGTTTTAACCAATCAACAAGGTGAAGTGACCCGACTGGCACATCAACCTAAGGTGCAAGTGCGCACCGCCAACGCAGTGAAGCAATTTGTGCTCAACGGGTTAGGATTTGCCATCATGCCCAGTTTTATGATTAAAGAAGAGCTAGATGCCGGTCAGCTTGTGCGGATTTTACCTCACCTTCATGACCGTGAAATTCCTCTGTATGCGGTTTATCAGGAGAAAGCCCTTATGCCACTACGTGTGAGAACCTTGATTAAATTTCTCAAACAAAAAGGCAATGCGTTTGATTAGAGAGGTAGCGCGAACTGAGGCCTGACATGCCCTTCACGGCAATGACATCATACTGTCATCATTCCTTCATCTAGTTTTGGTTAAATCCGCAAACGTTTTCATCGCTTGGATGGGAACCCACACGCCTATGGCTAGGCTTATGATGACAATCCGCCAAGATCGAAGGAAACCCCATTGAACGTCAGTGAAACCACGCTCAGTGAATCGACCATTTCAGACCCACGCGCAGTAGAGTACCAATGGGTACGGACGCTGTATGTGGAAGGGTATAACCCGCAAGAGATAAACCACTACATCCGCACCTGCTTTGGCGGTGATGATGTGTTTGCTGATCTATTTCGTAAAGTCGCGCTCTCTCAAGAAAGCGTCTATGTGCTGTTGCAATACGTCGGCTGCGCCCCTTCAAACCGAGAGTTCTAGAGTCACTTCTCAGTGCCATGTAACTACTGGCGCACCTTTCAGATAAATATGCTCCGTTGCTCGCAGTGATTCTCAACACCACTATGCGGGATATAATCGGTCGCTATACTGCCTCTAACCTATTCATTTATCTTGAATTTGTCCTATAAAAAAACCCGAACAAGTTCGGGTTTTGGTTACAAAAACTGTTAGAAGTAAAAATAGTAAGGAATCTTGCTAACAGCCAGCTATGCGTAACGCCAGGACTGCTCTTCGCTTAACGGATCGGCGGCCAAACCAAGAATGTTAAGTGAAGAAACAAAATGGGCGACCTCGCGGTCGCCCTTATCGTTCTTATTAGCCTTTCACACCACCGGCGGTTAATCCTCCGACCAACCAGCGCTGCGCAAGTAAGAATACGATGGTTATTGGTAATGCGGACAACACTGCTGCCGCGGCAAAATCACCCCAGAGGTAGTTTTGCGGGTAGAGATATTGCTGCATACCAACCGCTAACGTGTAAGAGTTTACATCAGAAAGTAGTAACGACGCCACCGGAACTTCACCCACAACCATGATAAACGAGAGGATGAACACCACTGCAAGAATCGGCACAGACAATGGCAGTAGAACCAACCGGAACGCTTGCCATGGCGTTGCACCGTCAAGCGCTGCCGCTTCTTCTAGCGAGCCATCAATGGTTTCAAAGTAGCCTTTGATGGTCCAAACATGCAATGCGATACCACCGAGATAAGAGAAGATCAAACCACCGTGAGTATTCAAGCCCAAGAATGGGATGTACTGGCCGAGCTTATCAAACAGAGCGTAGAGTGCCACCAGCGCCAAAACAGCTGGGAACATTTGGAAGATCATCATCGCTTTCAAGATGGTGTTCTTACCTTTGAACTTCATTCGGGCAAAGGCGTACGCCGAAGTGGTCGATAGACACACAATCAAAATAGATGAAATGCCCGCCACTTTGACCGAGTTCCACAGCCAGGTTAACACTGGGAACGGTGGTGGTGTCACGCTACCATCTGCGTTGGTGACCGAGAAACCCAGTGCGAGTTTCCAGTGCTCCAACGATGGATTATCTGGAATAATGCTACCCGTTGCGAAGTTACCTTCACGGAATGAGATGGCAACGATCATCAACAGCGGGAAGATAATTAGCGATAGGAACGCCCACATTGCAATGTGTGTTGCCCAAACGCGGTATTTTAATGACTTACCTTGTACCATAGCCATAATAAGCCTCCTTAATCTTGAGCAACTTTCGTGACACGTAGGTTGAGTAGCGCAAGTGCACCCACCAATAGGAAAATAAGCGTCGCGATGGCACTCGCCAGACCGAAGTCTTGACCGCCTGCACCTTCAAACGCGATGCGGTACGTGTAGTTCACCAGTAGGTCGGTGTAGCCCGCCGGCTCGGAGGTACCAATCATGTTTGGCCCACCTTGCGTCAACAGCTGAATCAATACAAAGTTATTGAAGTTAAAAGCAAAACTTGCGATGAGCAGCGGTGTCAACGGCTTGATCATCAGTGGCAGGGTAATCTTGGTAAAGTTCGAGATGAAATTGGAACCATCAATCGCAGACGCTTCGTAAAGATCGTCTGGAATCGCTTTCAATAGACCCATACACAAGATCATCATGTAAGGGAAACCAAGCCAGGTGTTGACGATAAGAATCATCATCTTCGCCATAATCGGGTCTGAGAACCAAGATGGGCTGATGCCGAAGAAGGCTTCCAGAACCATGTTCACTTCACCAAAGCTTTGGTTAAACAAACCTTTGAAAATCAGGATAGAGATAAAGGCAGGCACCGCATAAGGCAAGATAAGCAGCACACGGTAAATCGCGCGGCCTCGCAATGCTTCCCACTGAACAATGCTGGCGAGGATCAAGCCGATGATGACGGTTAAGCCCACGCTCACCGCTGAAAAGACAACTGTCCAGATGAAAATACTGATAAACGGTTCTTTGATGCCGTCGTCTTTCCAGACACGCTCAAAGTTGTCAGTCCCTATGGTGACGATAAAGCCAGGCGAGACGGTATTACCGATAAACTGCCCCTGCTCATCCACCGGCTGATAGAAGCCGACATCCATGTTCGGGCGTAGCATTTCACCAGTGCGGTTGTTGTACAACGCCTCGCCATCCTCTTGCAGGGTGTATAGAGGAACCACGGCAGCAAACTTACGTAAACCGCTCATGCGGATGTCTTCACCGCTCGGTAAATGCAAGTCTAAGCCATTGAGCACCGGGCGGTTTTGAATAATGGTTTTGATCGCTTCAGGTTCGCCATCTACATTGGTGACAGGCGTGAGATCCATGTCCGTTGTGGTGACATTGGCCAAATCAAACTCTTGCGTCACGAGCAGCTGTTCGCCATCTTCAATCGCGATTTTATGCCCTGTTCCCGTGTTGTAGAGAGAGAAGGAGTAGCTCTGACCACTTTGGTAGGTTCGATCAAGCAGAACCGTTTGCGCACGGTCGAAGGACAATTGGTTTTTCGCACTGTAGTTTGTAAATGCAAGACCGATTGTGTACGCCAAAGGAAAAAGAATGAAAAGGATCATCCCCGCGATACCTGGATAGATATAACGGTGGGCGTAGGTCTTTTTACTACCAAAGATAAACAGTGCGAGCGCGGTAAGAATAACTGTGAGCAGCGCAAACGCCATCTCACCACGAGAATACATTAGAATGGTTGCGTATCCGTTAACGATACCGACACTGCCTAGCAACGCCCATTTGATGAATACGTTTTTACTTGTAGGCAAGCTCGTTGTGGGTGATGCCATGGCATCTGTACCTTGAACTGACTGCATATGAGAACCTGCTAGCGATAAACAAAAAAGAGAAATGAAGGAGGGGTTACCCCCTCCTCAAAAGGTCGAACAATTACTTAGTCATTTGTTTCTCTGCGTCTGCAAGTGCTGCATCCACAGTTTGACGGCCATCAACGATGTTGATGATCGCATTTTTCGCGCTGCCCCAGAAAGCGTTCATCTGAGGGATGTTTGGCATGATTTCGCCGTTCATTGCGTTGTCCATTGTCGCTGCAATGCGTTGGTCAGAATCAAGCTCACGTTGGAACGAGTTCAACGCTACCGCACCCAGTGGCTTGTCATCGTTCACTTTGCGTAGACCATCGTTGGTCAGTAAGTAGTTTTCAATGAACTCAACCGCAAGGTCTTTGTTTGGTGACGCTGTGCTGATACCTGCAGTCAATACACCAACGAATGGCTTAGACGATTGACCTTGGAATTTAGGTAGTGTGGCTACGCCGTAGTTGATGCCTGACTTCTCAACGTTACCCCATGCCCAAGGACCGTTGATGGTCATCGCAACATTACCTTGGTTAAACGCAGACTCAGACACAGAGTAATCCATATCAGAAGAGATCACGCCTTTGTCGACTAGGCCTTTAACAAAGTTCATCGCGTCTTTTACGCCTTCGTTCGCGATACCCGCGTCTTTCACGTCGTAACCCGCTGAACCGTATTTGAATGCGTAACCGCCATCAGCCGCCATAAGTGGCCATGTGAAGTACGGTTCTTTTAGGTTCCACATGATCGCTTTCTTGCCGTTTTTCTTCAGCTCAGCGTCTAGTGCTTCCACTTCTTCCCACGTTTTTGGAGGGTTAGGAACCAAATCTTTGTTGTAGATAAGAGACAAAGACTCAACGGCGATTGGGTAACCGATAAGTTTACCGTCGTACTTCACTGCATCCCACGCGAAATCAACGATGCCGTCTTTGATTGCTTGAGAAGGCTTGATTTCAGCAAGAAGACCCGCTTCTGCGTAACCACCAAAGCGGTCGTGCGCCCAGAACACAATATCAGGGCCATCGCCAGTAGAAGCCGTTTGAGGGAACTTGTCTTGCAGTGCATCTGGGTGAGCGACTGTCACCTTGATACCCGTATCCTCTTCAAACTTTTTACCAACTTCAGCAAGTCCGTTATAACCTTTATCGCCGTTGATCCAGATGGTAAGTTGACCTTCTTCGATAGCAGCACTTGCACCGAATGAGCCAAGAGCAACAAGAGTACCGAGTGCTACTGCGCTTAGGGCGTTTTTCATGTTCATATCCTTTTTATATTTGTGTTGTAGGGCGTCACCAGAGGATTCGCCGTATTTCGACATATATTTTTAGCCATCGTGACAAGTAACTCATCCTCCTGCTCCCTACGCCCTCCGTATTATGGCCTATTTTCGTGATCACCATCGACGAAGGTTGGCGACCCAAATCACAAAACCAATCAGTAATGTGATCAGATTCATGCTTACCGCAAGCAATAATTTGAACTCGATCTCGCTACGCCTTTTCCTCCCCCCTAAGCCTCCTCCCCCTCTACTCCCCCTACAATTAATTGTGTCGGGAGGATGTCGGCGTGATCGGTTTCTCGCAAACTACAGACATCCAAGAGTGGATGGTAAGAACCCTTTCCAGCGACGTGTTTTTACGCAATAGCTGGTTGCAATGCCGCAGGGTTTGCTGTGATGGTGCAAGCACGTGATTGTTCAGGAAACTGATTTGATACGGGGGAGACGCTTGTTTCACACGGGGGAAGCAAACCTTAATTGGCTTGATGGGTGATGTGAGCGACTCCGTCACCCATTTTTTCTTACACTCAAGTTCACCTTACCTGAATTCCTACTATTATTGCTTGCCAGATAATTCATATAATGTTGAGCAGTAAAACAAAAATATTGATCGAGGACGAGCTAGATGGCGAGTGTCACGTTAAAAAATGTATGTAAAGCTTACGGTGACGTACTTATTTCAAAGAACGTTGATTTGGAAATCCAAGAGGGCGAGTTTGTTGTCTTCGTGGGTCCATCAGGTTGTGGTAAATCCACCTTATTGCGTTGTATCGCCGGTTTAGAAGACATCACCTCCGGTGATCTGTACATCGGTGATGAGCGAATGAACGAGGTTGAGCCTTCTAAGCGCGGCGTGGGCATGGTATTCCAGTCTTACGCGCTCTACCCACACTTAAACCTTTACGACAACATGTCTTTTGGTCTCAAACTGGCAAAAGCGAACAAAGCAGAAATTGATAAGCGCGTCGAGCACGCAGCAGAGATCCTGCAATTGAGCCACCTGTTAGAGCGCCAACCGAAAGCGCTTTCCGGTGGTCAGCGCCAACGCGTGGCTATTGGTCGTACGCTGGTCTCTCAGCCTAACGTGTTCTTGCTTGATGAACCGCTGTCTAACCTTGATGCCGCGCTGCGTGTTCAGATGCGCTCTGAGATTACCAAGTTGCAACGTAAGCTTGGCTGCACCATGATCTATGTAACGCACGACCAAGTCGAAGCGATGACCATGGCCGACAAGATTGTGGTCCTCGATGGTGGTTATGTATCGCAAGTTGGTCAACCACTTGAGCTTTACCATTACCCACAAAACCGTTTTGTCGCTGGCTTTATCGGCTCACCAAAAATGAACTTCATGAGCGTCTTTATCGAAGAAGTGGAAAAAGAGCGCGTGATGGTTCAACTTGCTAACGGCACCACATTCTGGATTCCAGTCGATGGGACGACCGTCAATCGAGGTGAGCGTATGTCACTGGGGGTTCGCCCTGAGCACTTGTTGCCTGCCGGTGAGGGTGACGCCGTGATTGAAGGTGAAGTCAACATCGTTGAGAAACTGGGTAACGAAACCCAAGTCTACATGCACATCGACGCTGCGGATGCGGACATGATTTACCGTCAACCAGACACGTTGGATGTTGATCCGGGAGATACCATAGCGGTTGGCATCCCTGCGCATCGCTGCCATCTGTTCCACAGTGATGGCCGAGCCTGTCGCCGTCTTCACCAAGAAGCGGGCGTAGCGCTCCCTAGCGCTTAAAACCGAGATACCGTTTATTGTCCTTCTGCCCAGCCTTCATCGCTGGGCTTTTTTATGCCTGCCTCACAGCTTCTAACCCAATAATTTACATTATTGCAATTAATTTCATATATTCTTGGTGTGGGTATTATACTTACTCAGTTGTATGACTATACTGTTCAATAGTTGGCTAGTGAGAAGAATAAAATGGAAAAGCAAGTTTCCGACATCCGTCGGACTCTGTTGTGTATCATCGCGATTGCAATGGGGCTCAACCTATTGTTGGTCGCGTATGTCACCACACAATACGGCGCACTCAAACGTGTTGAAGCGATGGTGGTCGAACAGACGCCTCAGCATTTCGATATGGCCCGTAAGCTCACCGAGATAGAAAGCAGCATTGGTTACCTTGGCTTCATCCACCACTTTAAAAACTACGTCCTCAGACGCGATGACAGCTACTATCACGCGGCCATTGCCAGTTACGAGCAATCACATCAGTTGCTCAGTGAACTAGCGCAGATGCAAACTACCAATGACTTCTCAACCGAAATTCAGATCCTCTCCAACACTTTAAATGAATACAAAGCCAACCTTGACCTCGCCCGCTCGCTACCCTACACCCTAACCAGTGCGGAAGTGGATGAGATCGTGGCGGTGAATGATATCGCTGCGGCGACCGCGCTTAAATCAATGCAAGACTCGCTGGAACCACACTTAGAAAAATCCGCTGTCGAAGCAGAGAAGGATGTCTATCAATCCATTCGCTACACGTTAGCCTTCAATATGCTGATGATCCCCATCATATTGGGCGCAAGCTTGTATATCTTTAAGACTTCTCGACGCTCGTATCGTTTGGCTCATGAACTCAATGCGATCTTTGATGTGTCGCCTGATGGGATGCTCTACATTGAAGACAACGGTCAAATCCTCTACGCCAACAAGAAGGCTTGCCAGCTGTTTCAATACAGTTTTGAAGAGCTCACCCAACGTAAAGTCGAAGATTTGGTTTCGCCCGAGCTTAGAGAGAAACACAAGCAATACCGTATCGACTTTATGAACAAAGCCAAACATCGCCGCATGGAGCAGCACCGCTCAAACATTCAGGGGATGTCTAAGACGGGCAAGCAGCTAGATTTGGCAGTGGCGATTGCCTCTGGCAGTGACATCAACCACAACCGAGCCGTGTGTATCGTCCGAGACTTGCAACCAACGCTCGACCTCAAGCAGCGCGCCGAAAAAGATCACCTCACTCAACTCTACAACCGCAGTGTGATGGACGATATGTTGCGCAAAGAGCTACAAAGAAGTCACCGCACTTGCGACCCTCTCTCCGTGTTTCTGATTGATTTGGATAATTTCAAAGCGGTCAACGACCACAAGGGGCATGGGGTGGGCGATCAAGTCCTCAGACAAACCGCGCAATTTCTTCTCAATCATACTCGCGCCTATGACCATGTAGGCCGCTGGGGTGGCGATGAGTTTATTGTCCTTTGCCCGAACTTAACGCCGGCAGACGGTAAGCACTACGCTGAGAGACTACGTGACGCGTTTAACCAGCTTGAGTTCAGTCAGCACCATGACATTACGCTGAGTATCGGTATTGTCACGTCCGATGAGCAGACCCATTACAACTCGAAAAACCTGTTTACCGCAGCGGACAACGCGCTCTACCGTTCAAAAAACGAGGGCAAAAATCGCGTCTACCACATAGAAGATGCCGCGGGTTGGCTGGCAAAATGACAAACGAAAGGCGCCTAGTGGCGCCTTTCATCTTATATATCCTAGCTGCGTTTTACTCGCTATCGCGCGGCTCTATCGGTTCTTGAGACTTATCCACTGCCACATAGCCGTACTCTTCAATGCGTTTTTTCGCCGCGCTGCTGGTGAGATAGTCGACAAAGGCTTGGCTCTCGTCATCAATCGATTCCGTCTTGTACAAAATGATGAAAGGACGAGCCAGCTCATATTGGCCACTGGCAATATTGTCGTTGTTGGATTCAGTGCCTTCAAACTGAATCGCTTTGACCGAGTTATCAATCGATCCCGTCGAAATAAAACCAATCGCCTGTTTATTGTGGTTAACGATGGTTTTCACCATGCTGTTGCTGTTCACCACCAAATTGTTCGGGCTGATATTAGACACCAAGCGGCCTTTGATCACTTTGGTAAGGCCAAGCAGACTTTCAAAACTGTAACGCGAGCCTGACGAGTCTTCTCGGGTCACCACAGCGATACGTTGATCCGGGCCTCCGACTTCTTTCCAGTTGGTGATCTTGCCTTTGTAGATATCAAACAACTGATCGCGCGTGACGTTTTTCACTGGGTTCGCTTGGTTGACCACGACCGCTAAGCCGTCATAGGCGATGGTTAATACAGACAGCGACGCATCGAGCTCGCTTTCCGTCAAATAGCGCGAACTCATCCCCAAATCGGCGACGCCTTTTTTCACTAGCGTGATCCCAGCGGTCGAACCAACACCTTGCACCGCAATGTAAGTCTCGGGGTGGGCTTTGTTGTAATCCTCTGCCAAAACATCCATGACACGCGCGACAGAAGTCGAGCCAGAAATATTGACCTCAGCAGACCACGCAGAAAAGGCCACGACTGTTGACATCAAAGTGGTCAACGCAATGCGAAACATAACTTTCTCCAAACAATTAGGCAGATAACAGCCGCTATCATATTTCGATAAGATGACAATTTTGTGAAAATCGATTCAGGCGCACTGTATTCGTAATCGGTCTATGCTTAAGTACTTACTACACAGAGTGCGCATGCATGAGACTTCACGTCATGGAGTGAGAATGGGACTAGTCAGTTTGCTACAAAAACAAGCCCAAAGGCGCGCGGAAATGATCTGTAAGCATCGCAATCAAAGCTTACCCGCTGAATTTGGCAAAGCCAGCTATGAAATGGCTGGGCAAGGTGTGGTGTTCATCAAACAATTCTTTTTACTCGATTCCAACCACTGCGAATATATGTCACCGGTAGCGAAAGTGGATTGGAATGACGACCTCGGCGCTTGGCAGCTCTTTATGCTGTCAGAGGAAGACTCTGACCAAGAGAGTTGGACTCCCTACCCCTATCTTCCCCCTAGCCTCGACCTCACTGCCATCATGCGAGAAGTCGATAAAGATCCTAAAGCCGTATTTTGGGACTAAAAAAGGGAGCCGAGGCTCCCTTAACAACACGTATCGTGCTCTTTGAGTTTACGACGCCGGGCTCTCTTGCGTTTCAGGCGCGGCGACCACATCCGCAAAGACTTGAGTCGGTTTGGCAACTAGGCTTCGCGTCTCCTGATTTACCTCATTGAGCACCACTTCAAGCACATCGCCCAATCGATAAATCACCTCGTTGTCGATGCTCACTGTACCTTGTTCGCCATCGCACGCTAGACGCTCTTTGTTAGCCAGGATCAATGAGCCTGGAATAAACGCTGCTGCGCCATTTTCTAGCAGTCTCACGCGTAGCCCAGCGCGGGAAACATCGAAGATCTCTGCATGGAAAGGTGTCGCTTTTTCCACCTCTGACGCTAATGTGCGCGCATACAACCAATCACCCACATTACGCTCAGCAATTTTATGATGCTTACGGTGCAGCGCAAGCTCTTCACCCACGGTTTCGTCTGCCGTTTGTACCGGCGCTTTCCCAAGGATGTGAGCCTTAAGCATACGATGGTTAATCATGTCGCCGTACTTACGAATCGGTGAGGTCCACGTGGCGTATAAGTTTAAGCCCATCGCATAGTGCGGAAGAGGTTGATTGCCGATTTCGCTGTAAGCTTGGTATTTACGAATGCGGTTATCTAGGTAAGAGGTCTCTTGTGCCGCCAACCAGCGACGCAACTCAGCAAAACCTTCTAAGGTCGCAATAGACTCTGCCGTAAAGGGTAGCTCACCTTCTGGGTTAACCAAGTTTACCACGTCAGCGATCTTCTCTGGCTTGAAGCCGGCGTGGGTGTTGAATACACCTGAATCAAAGCTCGCTTGCAGCGTTCGACCCGCACAAATGTTGGCGGTGATCATCGCTTCTTCCACTAAACGGTTCGCGCAGCGGCGCATATCCGCATGAATGGCAACCACATCGTTGTCTTCACTCAACTCGAAGCGGTAGTCAGGACGGTCGGGGAACACAACCGCGTGCGTCTCACGCCATTGCGCACGTGCCAATGAGAACTGGTAGAGATCTTGAACCACTTGCGCAATGGTCTCATCCGGTTGCCAATTGTCGCAGTGGCCGGTCTCTAACCAATCAGATAGCTGGTCATACACCAAACGCGCATGAGACTGAATGTGCGCGGCAAAGAACTGAATGTCATCACAGATCACGCCATCTTTACTTACCGTCACACGGCAGCACAGCGCTGGGCGCTGCTCGCCTTCAATCAATGAGCAGAGATCATCGGCAAGATCACGCGGCAACATTGGGATGTTGCGCCCGGGCAGGTAAATGGTAAAACCACGCTCACGCGCGACTTTATCCATGTCACTATCTGGAGTGATGTACGCGGTAGGATCGGCAATCGCGATCGTCAATTCAAAATCGCCCGATTCCGTTTTCTTCGCGTACAACGCATCGTCCATATCTTTGGTCGACGCGCCATCAATCGTCACAAACGGAACGTCAGTCATATCGACACGTTCAAGGTCAGCGTCGTCTTTAAGTTCCCAGTGGTCGATACCCGCGGGCTCACTGTTTGGCAAGTCGTTTTGCGCCAACGTCACCCACCACGGCGCAATTTTGTCGTCTGCATCGGTGATTTTTTGTGAGATCTCAACAAAAAAGCCATTGTCACCCTTAAGCGGATGACGGATTAAATGAGCAACAACCCAGTCGCCCTCTTTCAAATCATCGCTTTTAATGCCTTTGCACGTTTTCGCTTTCAGAGACAGCTTTTTCAGCTGAGGATGATCCGGGGCAACGTTCAGTTTGCCTTTGAACCATTTCACACGGCCGATGAAGCGCGTTAAACCTTGCTCCAATAGCTCTTCCGGTTCAGCGACTTCGCGCTCCTTTTCAGTACGAATGATGGCTTTGACTTTATCCCCATGCAGACATTTTTTCATGTACGGTGGTGGAATAAAGAAGCTGGTCTTGCTGTCGACTTCGAGAAAGCCGAACCCTTTCTCGGTGGCTTTAATCGTGCCTTCTTTTTTCGGAAGGGTTTCTTGGATTTGCTGCTTTAGCTGAGCGAGTAGCGGATTGTCTTGGAACATGGATACATTTCTAAGCAAAAAAATTGCGCACACTATAACATTGCCGCCTCGACCAAACCACCTCACGCCGATGACAAGCGAGCAAAAGCCGCGCAAAGCGCTGAAAAAGGCAGCGATGATGACGCTTTCATGAACACCCAGTTCAGTTTTGAGAACTTTTTGTGATGAAACTCAAGTTTTTCTGGCTTTTGTTATGTTTTTCAGGAATAATTCGCACCCTTGTTTACGTCCCTAGTGGCTTGATGCGATTTACGACTCATCCGCATCTGAACGGAATCAGCTCTTTCTGGATTGATATTGGAATTGGTAGAGCTCATGGGACCTTTAGTTGAATTAATATAGTAGGATCCCAATGACAGATTCTGTAATCAAGTTTAGTGACTTGTCACTGAACGACGCCATCCTATCCGCTCTAGACGGAATGGGCTTTGTATCTCCAACTCCTATCCAAGCAGCAGCAATCCCTCACCTGATGGAAGGCTCTGACGCACTAGGTAAAGCACAAACCGGTACCGGTAAAACAGCCGCTTTCTCTCTACCTTTGTTGAACAAACTTGACCTTGCTCAGCGCAAGCCTCAAGCGATCGTTCTTGCTCCTACCCGTGAACTGGCTATCCAGGTTGCAGCGGAAGTGAAAAACCTCGGTAAAAACATCCAAGGTCTAAAGGTATTGGAAATCTACGGTGGTACGTCCATCGTTGACCAAATGCGAGCGCTTAAAAATGGCGCGCACATCATCGTCGGTACTCCAGGTCGTGTTCAAGATCTGATTAACCGCGACCGTCTGCACCTCGATGAAGTACACACCTTTGTCCTTGATGAAGCAGATGAAATGCTTAACATGGGCTTTGTTGACGATGTAACAGCTATCATGGAGCACGCGCCTTCATCTGCACAGCGCGTTCTTTTCTCTGCGACTATGCCTCCAATGTTGAAAAACATCGTTGAGCGTTTCCTTCGTGAACCTGTGATGATCGACGTCGCGGGTAAGAACCACACCGTTGATAAAGTAGAGCAGCAATTCTGGGTCGTGAAAGGCGTAGAAAAAGACGAAGCGATGTCTCGCATGCTTGAAACAGAAGAGACAGATGCCTCTATCGTGTTCGTTCGTACTCGTCAAGATACTGAGCGTTTGGCTGACTGGTTGTCTGCACGTGGCTTTAAAGCGGCGGCACTGCACGGTGACATCCCTCAATCATTGCGTGAGCGCACCGTAGATCACATCAAACAAGGTGTGATTGATATTCTGGTTGCGACAGACGTTGTCGCTCGTGGTCTTGATGTACCACGTATCACACACGTATTTAACTACGACATCCCATTCGATGTTGAGTCCTACATCCACCGTATCGGCCGTACTGGTCGTGCTGGACGTAAAGGTAAAGCGATCCTGCTTGTGCGCACTAACCAAATGCGCATGCTACGCACCATTGAGCGCGTGACTAAATCTTCTATGGAAGAGATTCAACTGCCACTGCGTGACCAAGTTGCCCAAGCGCGCCTTGTAAAACTTGGTGAAGAACTTGCTGGTGAGAAAGAGCACAAGTCTCTGGACAAATTTGCGGAACTGGTTGAACAGCTTCAAACCACGCTAGAGATTGACGCAAGCACGCTAGCGGCTATCTTACTGAAACGTCAGCAAGGCAAACGCCCGCTATTCTACATTGGTGAAGATCCAATGGTTGAAGCGATTGAGCGTGACAAGCAACGTCGTAAAGAGCGCCGTGAAGGTGGCCGTGATGGTCGTCGCGAAGGTGGTCGTGAGCGCAACTTTAACACCCAAGATTGGGATACTTACCAATTGCAAGTGGGTCGCGAGCAAGGCGTACAAGTGAAAGACATCGTTGGCGCATTGGCGAACGAGTTGGGTCTAACTAAAGGCTCTATCGGTGCGATCAAGCTGGCTCAAGGCGAAACGTACGTTCAGTTGCCAAAAGCGATGTCTTCTGACACGGCAAGCAAACTTCGCAAGCTGCGTATTCGTCAAAAGCAAGTGGATGCAGTGGTCTGTGATTTTGACGACTTCCGCGAGCCTCGTGGACGTCGTGACGGTGGTCGCCGTGAAGGCGGACGTCGCGAAGGTGGCTTTGGTGGTCACCGTGGTCGTGATGGCAACCGCGAAGGTGGTTACCGTGGCAACCGTGAAGGTGGTCGTGGTCATCGCGAAGGCGGCCGTGATGGTGAACGTCGCTTCGACCGTAACCGTGGTGGTGATCACCGTGGTAACTACCGTGGCGAACGCGGCCATGGTAAAGCACGCCACTCTGAAGCTTAATCTTCATTGGTTAAATAAGAAAAAGGTACGCATTGCGTACCTTTTTTTGTGTCTTTTGTTGTTAGGATTGGACCGTTTGACCTGGCAATCAGGCCGTTCGACCAAAAATGTATTTATCCATCATGGCCACCATTTTGCCAATTTCTGGTTTCGTAATGGTGTCATTCGCGCCAAGTGCCAGTGCTTTTGCTCGGTTGTCCTCACTCATCAAAGAAGAGAACATCACGATGGGGATCGATTGATACGCTTCGCTCTCTCGAAGGCGTTTAACTAAGTGCATGCCATCCATACGAGGCATCTCTACATCCGTCACCACACCATCGATCAACTCGTTGACCGGTAAGTTTTCCTCTTTCGCCACTTCAATCAAATTCATCAGCTTGTCGTGTGCTTCACCACCATCTTTACAAGCAATGATGTTGTAGCCAGATGAACTCAAGGTATCTTGGATTAGAGAGCGGATAAAAGCAGAGTCATCGACCACCATGATGGTTTTGCCATTACGTTTGGTGATCATCCGTTGGTTCATATCGACGCTCTTATCTTCTTTCACGTCGTATTTATCCATAGACAATTCTGGGTTAATGTCGGCAATGATTTTTTCAAAGTCGAGGATCATGATGAGGTTGCCATCTTTACGGACCACCGCAACAACGCAGTCTTGTTCGCCCGCTTCTAAAAACTGGCTTGGTGACTCAACGTCATTCCACGAAATACGGTGAATGCGACTGATACTGTCAATCAAAAACCCATTGGTCATATTGTTGAAGTCAGTGACAATAACAAACTTTCGAGCGAGATCTGGGTTGGTCGGGACACCGAGCCAGCCAGCCAAATCCACCAGCGGGGTCAAAATATCACGTGATGAAAATACGCCCACCATATGCGGCTGTGCGTTGGGGTAATCGGTGGTTTCCGGAACCTGAATCACTTCGCGTACTTTGGCGACGTTGATACCGTAATAACACGTTTTGGTTTTACCATTTGGGAGCTGTTTTTCTAAATGAAATTCAATGATTTCCAGCTCATTGGTACCGCTCTCAGTGAGTATCGTACTGCTAGATACGCTCATAATGACTTATTGCCTGCTCTCAACTTGAAGATATACGCCTTTTTAACCGCTATTCACGCTTTTGTAAATTGCCACCCCGTAGGTTCGACGTAGGAATAACCAAGTTTGCGTCGATTCCGTGACGAATAGCGAGGTCTGTGCGTTGTGGTACTTTTAGTGTAGACAGGATTGTCAGCATGATCACTGAAAAATCATCACGCTAATCAATCCGAATCTGCCTGAGTAAAAAGTCGGCACTATGAGAGCGACAACTTTTTCACTGTGTGACGCTCGACCAAGGTCGGCTCTAGTTGCACGACTTGGCTCTCCTCGACGCTGTGTTCAAGACGCTGCAATAGTGCCTCGACCGCCGCTTTGCCGAGTCGATACTTAGGTTGGTGGATAGTGGTTAAAGCGGGTGTCATAAAGCGCGCGATATGAATATCGTCATACCCGATGATAGAGAGCTGATCCGGAATTTTGATCCCTAATTCGGCTGCAGCGTTAATCACGCCAAGTGCCATCATGTCATTGCAGACAAAAATCGCACTGGGCAGCGGCCCTTTCTCGACCATCTTATGCAGAGCGTTGTAACCGCCTTCACACTCAAAGTCGCCTTCGATGATCCAGTTCGCTTTGAACTCATTGCCCGCTTCGTTCATCGCGCGTTTATACCCTTCGTAGCGCATCTGCGCTTGGTGTTTTGCCAGTGGCCCAGTAATACACCCCACCTGAGTGTGGCCACAATCAATCAAATATTTCGCCGCTAAATAGCCGCCGCGCAAAGAGTTGTCTTGAATCTTGTCGCTGGTAAACAGCATCGGGCCCCAATCCATGACGACAACGGGGATGTCTGGGTATTTGTCAAAGATATCGATGCGCTCGCCTTCAAGCGACGAGCACATCAAAATCAGCCCATCGACACGCTTTTGCAGCAGAGTATTGATGGATTGACGCATCCGCTCATGATCGCCTTCGGTGTTGCACAAGATCAGGTTATAGCCTTGATGATAACAGCTGCGCTCTACGCCCTTGACCACCTCACCAAAAAATGGGTTCGTCGAGGTCGTCACCAGCATACCGATGGTGTTCGTACGATTGACTTTAAGACTGCGCGCAAGCGCCGATGGCGTGTAATTGAGCTGAGAAGCGGCTTGATTCACGCGCTCGGAGATCGCCTCACTCACAAACCGCGATTGGTTGATCACATGGCTAACCGTAGAGGTTGAGACCCCTGCCAGTTTGGCAATATCTTTCATGGTCGCCATATCATCGTCTCCTTACTACAGCGATATTATGGCTGCCGACCCGGCAGCCATCTAAACAAGCTAGACTCGCTCAGCAAGAAACGCCTCCACTTCTTGACGACTAGGAATCGACGTTTGCGCGCCAAACCGTGTCACGGAGAGCGCCGCTGCTGCATGAGCGAACCTAATCGAAGATTCTAGAGGCAAATCCTCTAATAAGCCAGTGACCAAGGCACCATTAAAGGTATCCCCTGCGGCTGTGGTATCCACAGCCTCAACACGAAAACCTGGGATAAGTTCCCCCCGTCCATTTTGACTGAGCCATACACCCTTAGCACCCAGCGTAATGAGCACGATCTCAATGCCTTTCTGGTGCAAAGCATTCGCGGCTTGCTGCGCTGAGGCATCATCGGTCACCGTGATACCCGTCAGCACTTGCGCTTCGGTCTCATTTGGGGTGATGACATCCACACACGCCAGTAACTCATCGCTGAGCACCTGCGCAGGGGCTGGGTTTAAAATGACATTGGTACGCGCTTCTTTGGCAATGCGGGCGGCTTTCTCAATGCCGCACATTGGGGTTTCCAATTGCATTAATAGATAGTGAGCTTGACGAATCGCTTGGCAATCTTCGTTGTCTATCGCCTCTGCAATCAGCTTCGCGTTTGCTTCCGCTGAGATGCAAATGCTGTTTTCACCGCTGTCAGCCACTTGGATCATCGCAATCCCAGTCGGACAGTTAGGTTGCATTTTCACGCCAGAGATGGCGATTTTATCTAACTTAAAGCTCTCACGGATGTTAATTCCAAACGCATCATCGCCGACACACGCGATAAATCCGACATCTGCATTGAGCCGAGCGGCAGCCACCGCTTGGTTGGCGCCCTTGCCACCAGGAATGACTTGATAATGTCGACCGTGCAGCGTCTCACCTGGACGCGGGAAAGAAGGCACCTGAAGAACATGGTCAGCGTTAACACTACCCAATACCACTAACTTATTCATAGAAAATTCCTCGGTTCGAGTGAACCTTGTTTCGAGTTACGCTAAATACCTTTTCACTCACAAGGATGACTCTCGCTCGGTTTTATCAAGACTAAGCCTTGTGAGTGCAAAGATATTCGCCCTCCTACTCCCCTTCAGGCAAAGGAAGTAGGAAGGCACGCACGATAACCATGCGTTATTTCATGACGTGATTACTTAGTCACCACTTTCAACGGTACTGGGATGTAAGCTTCAACACTTTCCCCTTTCAGCACTTTCGCTGCGGTCTCGATGCCCAATGCACCAATCAGATCCGGTTGCTGAGCAATGGTTGCCGCCAATTTGCCACGGTTAACCGCTGCAATACCGTCGTCTGTGCCATCAAAACCAACGATCATCACCTCTTTACCCGATGCTTCGACCGCGCGCAGTGCACCCAGTGCCATCTCATCGTTTTGGGCGAAGACGGCTTGTACATCCGGGTTTGCTGCCAGCAAGTTTTCCATTACGTTCAAACCTTTAGTACGGTCGAAATCCGCTGGCTGACTGGCCAACAGTTCCATTTCGCTGCCTTTCACCGCGTTCATGAAACCCTCACCACGCTCGCGCGCTGCAGAAGTACCTGCGATACCTTCAAGCTGAATCACTTTGGCTTTCATGCCCACTTTTTCAACGATGTAGTTACCTGCAAGCTCGCCCCCTACAACGTTATCTGACGCAATGTGACTGACAACCTCACCACGGCTTGCACCGCGGTCAAGCGTCAGCACAGGGATATTGCTGCGGTTGGCCATACGAATCGCGTTCGATACAGCATCAGAATCGGTTGGGTTGATTAAGATCGCTTTGACGCCACGTACCGTAAGATCTTCCACGTTGGAGAGCTCTTTACTTGGGTCATTTTGCGAGTCCAGAACGATCAGCTCGTAACCCAACTCTTTCGCCTTCGCTTCCGCGCCATCTTTCATGGTGACAAAAAATGGGTTATTCAACGTTGAGAGGACAATCGCCATCGTGTCTTGCGCATGAGCGGTAACAGACACAGTGGATGACAGCAGAGCAGCAGAGATAAGAGTTGCTAGTTTTTTCATTGTTTTAGTCCTTTATGTAGGGGGAGACTCGAAGTGTGACCACGACGAGTCAGAGTTAACCTAATTACTTGTTTTTGTTATCGACCAGTACCGCAAGTAGAATCACTACGGCCTTAGCGATCATTTGGTAGTAAGAGGAGACATCGAGCAAGTTCAGCGCATTGTTCAAGAAACCAATGATCAGCGCGCCAATCAAGGTGCCCATGATTCGCCCTTTACCACCCATTAAGCTGGTACCACCCAATACCACCGCTGCGATGGCATCCAGCTCATAGCCCATACCTGCCGTCGGTTGCGCTGACGACAAGCGAGAAGTGATGATGATCCCTGCCAGTGCCGCCAACAGACCACAGATGGCGTACACTCCGATTTTCACGCGGTCGACGTTAATGCCCGATAAACGTGTGGCCGACTCATTACCGCCCAGCGCGTAGACGTAACGACCAAAACGAGTGTGATTGAGTAGATACCACGTCGCTGCAAATACCACGACCATTAACCAGACCGGAACAGGGATCCCTAAGGCGTAGCCCGTACCAAACCAAGCGAACGCATCGGCGGTATCGGTAAAGCCCGTTGAAATAGGACGACCATCGGTGTACACCATAGTGACACCACGCAGAAGGGTCATGGTGACTAAGGTTGCGATAAACGCCTGCACCTTACCTTTGGCAATGATGATCCCACTGATCGCGCCCAGCGCCGCCCCCGCCAGCAGTGCGGTTGGCACGGCGATCAGTACCGGAACTTCCAGTGCAATCATGCTCGCGGCAAAAGCACCACATAAGGCCAGCACAGAGCCGACGCTCAAATCGATGCCCGCGGTTAAAATCACCAGCGTCATCCCCACCGCAATGATCGCATTGACCGAGGTTTGGCGAAGAATATTTAAAATGTTATCAAGGGTGAAAAAGTTCGGGTTTAAGAACGACACCACGACAATCAAAAACAGCAGGGCAATCAAAGATTTCTGCTCGATTAACCACTCTTTGCTCAGCAGCTTTTTGCTGTGGCTAGGGTTCGCTTTAGTTAGGGTTTTGCTGCTCATGCTGCATCCTCAATACGCTTTTTACCGACGGCACACGCCAGTAGTGTTTCCTGGTCTGCCTCTTTGGCATCAAATTCGCCGCTAATTCGGCCCTCGTGCATCACTAAAATGCGATCACTCATTCCGAGCACTTCTGGCATTTCCGACGACACTAAGATGATGCTCATCCCATCGGCTTTAAATTTATTAATCAGTTGATAGATCTCTTTCTTGGCGCCGACATCCACGCCGCGTGTTGGCTCATCGAGAATCAGCACTTTAGGCTTGGTCATCAAGCCTTTCGCAATCGCTACTTTTTGCTGATTGCCCCCCGATAAGTTGCCAATAATCTGCTCTCGACTTGGCGTCTTGATGTTAAACAGATGAATAAAATCATCGACGGCAATCACTTCATCGCTATGTTGAATACGCCCGCCCTTGGTGAGCTTATCCAGTGAACAGAGCGACATGTTCTCTTTGACAGAAAGCCCAAGCACCAGTCCATCGCCTTTACGATCTTCAGAGATGTAGGCAATACCATTCGCCAGCGCATCTTGTGGGTTTTCTGGGTTCACCGTTTTGCCATTGAGATTGATCACGCCCCGCTCACTTGGCAGCGCACCGTAGATCACTTTCATCAGCTCGGTACGTCCAGCGCCCATCAGGCCAGAAACGCCCAAGATTTCACCTTGGTTTAAGGTAAAGCTGACATCTGAAACACCCGAACCGGTCAGGCCAATCACTTCCAAACAGACCTTGCCATGCGTGACTGCGATGCGTGGGTACTGCTCGTCCAATTTGCGTCCGACCATCATCTCAATCAGGCCATCTTCATCGGTATCAGACACCGGACATTCACCAATGAACTTGCCATCACGCAGCACGGTAATGTCATCACAAATCTGGAAAATTTCCTTGAGGCGATGGGAGATATAGACAATGCCGCAACCCTGATCGCGCAGTTCATTGATCACCGCAAACAGCGATTCCGTTTCGGTATCGGTCAAGGCATCGGTCGGCTCATCCATAATGATGACTTTGGATTCGAATGAGAGCGCTTTGGCGATTTCCACCATTTGCTGCTCACCCAAGCTCAACTCGCCCAACAACTGCTTCGAGCTGTGTTTCACGTTCAAGCGGCGCAACAATTTATCCGCTTCCGCGTACATGGTGTCCCACTGAATGCGCCCCAACGCAGAGGTAAATTCGCGGCCTAAGAAGATGTTTTCCGCAATCGTCAACTCAGGGATCAGGTTCAGCTCTTGGTGAATAATGCTGATACCTGCTTGTTGTGAGTCCCTTGGTCCTTTAAAAGCCGCGGGTTGGCCCTGATAGTGGATGGTTCCGCTATCTTTGGTGTAGATGCCGGTCAGGACTTTCATCAAGGTTGATTTACCTGCTCCGTTCTCCCCCATCAGCGCCATCACTCGGCCTGGGTACACATTGAGACTGGCGCTATCTAGGGCTTTGACCCCAGGAAACGCTTTGTCGATGTCACTCAGTTGTAAGATAGCTTGAGACATAATTGTTCCTGTCTTTGTGCAGCGTCACCGCGTCACACGATGTCGCCAACGTCATGATGGTTAAAACACGACGCCCGATTGGAAGATAACATTGGCATACGGTGTACATTCGCCCGTACGCACAATCGCACGACTGCGCTCGCTACGCTGTTTAAACGCTTCATGAGAGAGGGTGTGCACTTCGATTATCTTACCTGACGTGCAACGCTCCTCATCGATCAACGCCATCAATGCTCGATGATGCTCAGGGCTGACTTCGGCAAACTCTTGCGCCACAATCACTCCTTCAATCTGCGCTTCACTTAGCCAGACACGCACCGTATCTAAAAAGCTGGGCACGCCATAAGTCAGCGCCAAATCGATGCGCTGCACCGACTCTGGAATAGGCAAACCGGCATCACACACGGTGATTTCATCGGTATGGCCGAGTGTCGCCGCTAGGTGGGACAACTCCGCATTCAGTAGGGAACTTTTTTTCATGTAGGGAACCTTTTTCTCGTTCATCGTTTCGCTGGCCGTGGGCTTCTCTTACCGGAAACAGCGCGATCACATCGCGTTAATACCCCTGTCGCTGATTGAAGCGCTGTTTAAAACACCTAGCTTTAATCAACCTTGTAAATGCCATCGAAACGTTTCGATGAAATAATAGAACGCTCAGTGATGAATGCGATACCTCTGCGTTGAGAGTGTGAGAATGATCGATAGAAACGAGCAACACGCCGACAAAAAAGTGATCGCATTCACTTTCAAGACGGTCGGATCAGATACGTTTTATCGATGCGATGAATAGATAAGTATAAAAAGTGACCGAGAATAAAAGAGAAAAGGCACGACCCATCGTTGACTCACATCAATGACTGGCCGCGCCCTAATGAGAGGGGAATGCGTTTAAACGCGCTCCTCAAGTGCAATGTTGTTGTTTGCCCAAAGTAGCGCTTGCAAACGGTTTTTTGCGTTGATTTTCTTGAAGATATTGTGCAAGTGGGTCTTCACCGTGTTCTCACTGACGAACAATTCATCGGCGATCTGTAAGTTAGATGCCCCATGCCCAAGTAGCCGCATGATCTCTTTTTCTCGCTTGGTCAAACTGGCGTAGGATTGCGACGTGGTCACGGTGTTAGCACAGCGAAAGTGTTCGATGTAATCCTGGGCCAGTTTACGAGACAGCCACATCTCATCTTGCATGATCTTTTCCATGCCTTTGAGAAGCAGCGATAAATCGTCATCGTTATAAAATACGCCCACCAAGTTGCGCCACTTGAAGAGTTGCGTAGAAGGCACCTCTTGTGGGCAGTTAATCACGATCTCACGCGACACATGGTCATTGTTCGTTTTTGCTTGGCTGTACAGTTCAAACTTTTCTTCGTCGATGTACTGAAAATCGAAGAGTACAAAATCACCTAACAAGCTGCTATCGAAGTGCCCCGACTGCAAATCTTCCATGGTGACAATGTTCACTTTGAGGTGTAATCCCTGCTCAAGAGAATCTCGAAACAGTTTTGATTGCATACTTACGTCTGATAAAAGCGTAATTTGGTAGTGATGTCCATTTGTCATAGTAATAGTCCTAGCTCAACCCATTCACAATTTAAAACTATCGTTTAGCACAGATTAGTCAACGTGGATGATTGAGACATTCCTCAAGTTTTATACGCAATTACTCCAATATTCAGATGTTTATATTGATTATCTCATTTTTAAGAATCGAAACAGATCGATTTTAACCATGTGATCTTTCTCTCAAGTGCCATTTCAGCGTGCCAGAAAGTAGCAATAAAACCAAAAAGAGTAGACCTGAGCTCCCTCCACCACCGCCACTTGATGGAGAGGACGTCGTTTCAGTGCTGTAGACCAAACGACGCTGGCCATTGCTTGTCACCACATAGGTTTTTGGCGTTTCTTGCCCGTTAATGACCCGCTCGATCCAATCCTGATAATCGTACACATCGGTAAAAACCGAAGTCACACTCACCGATTGATCACCACACTGAGAAGGACCAAAACTGGTGATCCCCACCTGAACAAACTCGACGCCATTGTCCCAATAGACAGGGCCTCCGGAATCGCCACTGCACGTCGAGTTTCGGTAACCGGCTGAGATCTCACCACTGAAACAGAGTTGTTTGCTGGTAATATTACTGCCAAACTCGCTACGGCAAGTGGCGGTGGAGACGTAGTCCAGCGTCGTATCTCGCGCTAGCGTGCCGCCATCTGCACCGCCTTCGATCAAGCCATGCCCGACGGCTTTAAAGGTATCGCTTTCACCAAAGCTATTGTTGACTGTTGAATTGATAAGATAGGTGTAGTCACTTGCACTGACCGCCGTTTCGAGCTTAATGATGGCAATGTCATTTGGCCAAAGCGCCGCTTCACTGTTTTGGTAGTTATCGGGGTAATAGAACTCGCTTGCGCGCGCTTGTTCTGCGTTGAGAAAATCATCCTCATCATCAAGCCCCGGCGCGACGACGGTGTAGAGCATTAAATCATCATCACCATAAATGCAGTGCGCCGCCGTTAACACGTAACGACTGTTGATGAGCGTCGCGCCGCAAAATGAGGAAGGCTGATAGACGCTGTCCGTTTTATAAAACAAGCTGGCAAAGGTGGGGTAATCCGTTAAATCGGTCGTCGTGCCATTGACAATATACGGCGAGACTTCTGCGGCACTTACACAGGCGGTGGACGCCATGAGAGCCCACCCTGCTACTATCCATCGACCCATCATTCTCATCCCTCACGACACTCTACTCAATAAGTTTAGTTTACGAGTGTCACTTGTGAGAAGATCGGCGCCGTTTATGCGTGACGACGTTGACCAAGCAGAACAAGTGCCAATAAGGAGAAGAGGCCAAGGCTACCGCCGCCACCACTCGAGCTGGTCGTCGTGGAAATACCTAGCGCGCTGTTTCGGGCCTCATCGGTAATCGTCACCTTGGGTGTCTCATTACCATTTAACACCGAATCTATCCAATCAGCATGGTGAGACACTTCAGTGAACACCGAGTTAGGCTCAATACCTGTAAAGCCACAACCAGCCGCTGGTCCAAAACTGGTAATACCGACCTGTTTCGTGTTCCAAAACAGAGGGCCACCTGAGTCACCTTGGCATGTCGCGTTGTCATAAACAACCGTCGCGGCACCGGTCATACATAAGTTGTCACTGGTATCGACACCGGTATACACATTGCAATCTTCGTTCGCCACATAAGCCAATTGAGTCTCTTGCAATGAATCACTATCGTCGACGCCTGTCTCAGTGTTGCCGTGTCCGATCGCGAAAAACTGCTCTGACACATTGCGGTAAGTCAACTCGTCTGACACCGTTGCTCTGTCTGTGTAGTCAGAAACAATGGTGATGGGCGTAGCCAGCTTAAGTATCGCAATATCATTGGCCAATGTGTCATCGTTGTAGCTATCAGGATAGTAATACTCATTGACCATGACCCGATCAATCACATCGTCTGGAAAGTCACTTTCGTATTGGAGTTGCGGGACAACCGATGTGAATCGCTGACTATCGCTATCACCGTAGATACAGTGCGCTGCGGTAAGTACGTACTGACTACTTAGCAGTGTAGCCCCACAATAAGGACTGGTGCTGTAAGCACCATCATAATCAATCCGGTCATAAAACAGGCTGACGAAAGACGGATATTTCGTCACACTAATATCTGAACCATTAACGATATAAGGAGTAATGTCGGCGGCATAGAGCGGGGTCGCGAGCGTGACACCCAATAAGAGAAATACGTTTTTCATTCAATACATCCTTGAAACAGCAGCCTTGATTCTACCCAATTATTGATACAAAAAAACCTCTCCGCAGAGAGGCTTATGCACAATATCTATCATTTAACCATGATTAACCGCGATAGTATCTCTGAGGGACAAACGGCATTTTTTCAACGGTCATGGGCAGTTTTTTACCGCGAACCTCGGCAAACAGAGTGGTGCCGATGCTGGCCAGATCGGCGCGGACATACGCCATAGAGACGGGCTTGCCGGCATTCGGGCCTGCGGTGCCGCTGGTGACGATGCCGATTTTGTTGTCTGATTCATCAAATAACTCTGTGCCTTCACGAACTGGCGCTTTGGTTTGACCCACAAGACCGACGCGCTTGCGCGAGACATCTTTCGATTCAATTTGACCAAGAATAATGTCGGCCCCTGGGAAGCCCCCTTCTCGCTCACCGCCGATGCGACGCACTTTCTGGATGCCCCAAAGCAAACTAGCCTCAACCGGTGTCGTGGTCGGGTCAAGGTCATGGCCATATAGACATAGGCCACACTCTAAGCGCAGAGAATCGCGCGCGCCTAAGCCAATCCATTCTACCTCATCTTCCGCCGTTAAACGGGTCGCCAACTCTTCCGCGTGTGAGTTCGGCACCGAGATTTCAAATCCGTCTTCGCCAGTGTAGCCGCTTCGGCTGATCACGCACTCCACACCCAGTAAGTTGAGGCGTTTGACATCCATAAAGACCATATTCGCTACATCAGGGTTCAATCTTGCCAATACGTCCACCGCTTGCGGGCCTTGAATCGCAAGTAAGGCGCGATCTTCAATCACCTCCAGCTCCACACCCGATGGCAAATGTGATTGCAAGTGATCGATGTCTTGCTGTTTGCATGCTGCGTTAACCACGACAAACAAGTGATCGCCTAAATTGGCCACCATTAAGTCATCCATAATGCCGCCGTTGTCGTTGGTAAAAAACGCGTAGCGCTGATTGCCTACAGGCAAATCAATGATATCGACAGGAACCAAAGACTCAAGGAAGGCCGCTGCCCCTTCACCATGCAATCGCAATTGTCCCATGTGGGACACATCAAAAAGTCCGGCAGCGTCTCGGGTATGAAGATGCTCTTTCTTAACGCCGAGTTTGTATTGCACAGGCATATCATAGCCAGCGAACGGCACCATCTTTGCGCCCGCTTCAACATGCAGAGTATGAAGAGGGGTTTTCAGTAATTCTTGAGTCATTGTTGTCTCCATGTGATCCGGTCCGTTTTCCTTGAGAGGAAACCTTGTTTCCAATAATAAACACGACGATGGCGAGAATGCACCCTAAATAAGAGCGTGAGAAGTGAAAGTGTGACATTTAACATTAAATTCACAACAAGGCATCATCAATAAAAACGCCGCCTTGAGCAAGATTCGATCAAAGCGGCGTTATTCTACGCATAAACAACCCAAAAGCAAACGTTTGCTTTCACTATAAGAAATTTACATTTGATTCACGTTATTTGGCTGTCACCCACAAAATATGCGCGTCTTGCTCACTGGTTGAGATCAACATGTGGCCCATATTGGCGTCATAATAGACGCTGTCACCCACTGTCAACTCAATCGGTTCATAAAACTCTGAGTAGAACCGAACCGTGCCCGATAAGATCAATAGAAACTCTTCACCATCATGACGAACCCAGTCACTGTACTCTTCAAAACGCCTCGCGTGGACGCGGCTTTTGAAAGGCATCATCTTTTTATTGGACAATTGAGTAGCCAGCAATTCGTGTTCATACGTCTGCGTGGGGTGCGGTTTGCCGTGCCCAACTCGGGTGACATCTCTTCGCCCTGTTGCGACCTTTTTTCTAGGTGGCTCAAAGAGTTGTGGCATATCTATCGCCAACCCCGATGCCAACTTTTGCATCGCTTGGAAAGTCGGTGATATTTGCTCGTTCTCAATTTTACTAAGCGTTGAACGCGCGAGCCCAGTGCGTTGACTGGCTTCCTCAAGCGTGATGCCTAACTTGCTACGAATCTCTTTGATGCGCTCGCCTAACTTAAGCGGCTCGATGTTTTGATCACCCGCTTCCTTCGCTAGGGTGATGGACGGGTACTCATCGTAGATATCTTCTGACATGTTTCCCTCAGTCATACTTTCTTCACTTCCTATTTGGATTTCATTGTGCCCCAAGGTCGTACAACTGGAAAGGTGAGGATAGGAAATATAGTGTGCACTCGTTAACAAAAACCGCAAGCGTGTTTCCAATAGGAAATTTTTGGTTGATTGTTGATGCAACTACCGCTATGTTACCAACTTGTTAGTTGTCGAGATGCATTTTTACCCCAGTGTTTCGCGCCATTTTTGCGACCAAGTTGGGTTTTCCCCTCTCTTTTCGGGGCATGGATTTACACAAAATTTAGTCAGCACGCTGACGACTCAATTGGAAGGTCATCGACTATGAACAACACCTATCACAATCATCGCTTAGAGAATTTTTTCTCAACTCAACTCAGTGCCACCGACGATGCCGTCTTTGCAGGCATCCAAGCAGAGCTGTCTCGACAAAACGAACAAATCGAGTTGATCGCTTCAGAAAACATTGTGTCAAAAGCGGTGATGCAGGCTCAAGGCACCTGCCTAACCAACAAATACGCAGAAGGTTACCCAGGTCGCCGCTACTACGGTGGCTGTGAGCATGTCGATACGGTCGAGGCCATCGCTATCGAACGCGCTAAAAAGCTTTTTCAGTGTGAATACGCAAACGTTCAACCTCACTCTGGCGCACAAGCAAACGGCGCCGTCATGCTCGCACTGCTGCAACCGGGCGACACCATTTTAGGCATGTCTCTTGATGCCGGCGGCCACCTCACACACGGCGCAAAACCTGCGCTATCGGGTAAATGGTTCAACGCTGTGCAATATGGGGTGGATCGCGACACGCTCGAAATCAATTACGACGATGTCCGAGCACTGGCAAAAGCGCATCAACCGAAGCTTATCATCGCCGGTGGCAGCGCCATTCCTCGTACGATTGATTTTGCCCAGTTTCGCGCGATTGCTGACGAAGTCGGCGCTTTACTGATGGTCGATATGGCACACATCGCCGGCCTTATCGCCACTGGCGCGCACCCAAGCCCTCTTCCCTATGCTGATGTCGTCACCACAACGACGCACAAAACCCTACGCGGCCCGCGTGGTGGCATGATTTTGACCAATGATGAAAGCATCATCAAAAAGATTAACTCTGCTGTCTTCCCTGGGCTACAAGGCGGACCGTTGATGCATGTTATTGCAGCGAAAGCGGTCGCGTTTGGTGAAGCACTCGGGCCTGAGTTTAAGACTTATATCAATTCGGTGATCAGCAACGCAAAAGTTCTTGCTGAGGTGTTGCAAACTCGCGGGTGTGACATTGTGACAGGCGGAACGGACACGCATTTGATGCTCGTCGACCTAAGACCAAAAGGGTTAAAGGGCAACAAAGCAGAAGAAGCGCTTGAGCGTGCCGGGATCACATGTAACAAAAATGGCATCCCATTCGATTCTGAGAAGCCTATGATTACATCGGGCATTCGATTGGGAACGCCTGCGGGAACCAGCCGCGGCTTTGGCGCTGAAGAATTCAAACTTATCGGACAATGGATTGGTGATGTTCTGGACGGGTTAGTGGATAACCCTGAAGGAAATACAGAAGTAGAGCAACGCGTTCGCAAAGAAGTGAAAGCCTTGTGTCATCGCTTCCCACTGTACCAATAATCAATTTTATCTTAGTTATTTTGGAGATTAAGCAATGGACAAAACACTGAAGTTTGCAGATAGCCATGAGTGGGTACGTGACAACGGTGATGGCACTGTAACTATCGGTATTTCTGAGCACGCTCAAGAAATGCTTGGCGACGTGGTCTTCGTCGACCTACCGGAAGTAGAAGACGAGATTGAAGCCGGCGACAGTTTCTCGTTGGTTGAATCGGTTAAGGCCGCTTCTGATATTTACGCGCCGATCACCGGTGAAATCATCGAAATCAACGAAGAGCTCGAAGACAGCCCAGAGCTAATCAACGAAGAACCGTATGAAGGCGGCTGGATCGTCAAAGTGAAGATGTCTGATCCTTCTGAGCTAAATGACCTAAAAGACGCCGAAGAATACCTAAACTCAATCGAAGACGAGTAATAAGCACAACAGCAAAGCTGCCCCCAATTTGGGAGGCAGCTTTTTTTCACGGTTCGCTCAGCGAACTTTGGAGCAGGTAAAGGACAATGACTGAATTACTTCAAAGCCTCAGCACACAAAATGAGTTCGTTGCTCGCCACAACGGCCCAAACACACAAGACCAACAAACCATGTTGGCGGCCATCAATTCCACCAGTTTAGATGCTCTGATTGAGGAAACGGTGCCGCCGCAGATTCGTCTAGAGCAGCCACTAAGCTTGGCCCCAGCCAAGAGCGAAGCGGATATGCTGAGCGCCATGCGCCAGTTCGCCGATCAAAACCAAGTCAAACGCACCTTCATTGGTCAAGGCTACTACAACACCTTCACACCCAACGTGATTCTGCGTAACGTGATGGAAAACCCAGGTTGGTACACGGCCTACACGCCCTATCAGCCGGAAATCTCACAAGGCCGTTTGGAATCTCTGCTCAACTTCCAACAGATGGTGATGGATCTAACCGCAATGGACATCGCGAACGCCTCCCTTCTGGATGAAGCAACTGCAGCAGCAGAAGCGATGACGCTGTGTAAACGCGCCGGCAAGAGCAAGAGCAACGTCTTTTTTGTTGCCGATGATGTGCACCCTCAAACGATTGAAGTCGTCAAAACGCGTGCAAAATACATCGGCTTTGATGTCACCATAGGGTCATTGGACTCTCTCCCAGAACAAGACGTATTCGGTGCCTTGGTTCAATACCCGGGAACAACTGGCGAAGTGCGCGATTTGAGCGACGTGATCGCCAAAGCGCAAGCCAACAAAACACTGGTTGCGGTTGCGACCGACCTACTCGCGTGCGCACTGCTTAAGCCAGCGGGCGAAATGGGCGCAGACGTGGTGATTGGTTCAGCGCAACGTTTTGGCGTACCTATGGGTTACGGCGGCCCACACGCAGCGTTTATGGCGACGCGTGACAAACACAAGCGCACCATGCCAGGACGCGTGATTGGCGTATCGATTGATGCCAACGGCAACCAAGCCCTGCGTATGGCGATGCAAACCCGTGAGCAACATATCCGCCGCGAAAAAGCGACATCGAACATCTGTACCGCGCAAGCACTGCTGGCCAATATGGCGTCGTTCTACGCGGTTTACCACGGCGCGGAAGGTCTACGTACCATCGCACGCCGCACGCATCACATGACAGCAATTTTAGCCGCTGGCCTGACCAAATCTGGCTTCGAGCTGGCGCACAACAGCTTCTTCGATACCATCACCATCAATTCAGGCAGCCAAACAGAGGCGTTGTATGCTAAAGCACAAGCGGCAGACATCAACCTGCGCCTGATCGCAGATAAAGCGCAATTGGGCGTGAGTTTTGATGAAACCACCACCACTGATGACATCGCCGCGCTATTTGACGTGTTTGGTGTGAAAGAAGAGATCAACGGACTGTCGTCAGAAATCAGTGGCAACGAGTTCGCCGCGATTCCTGAAACACTACGCCGCACGTCAGCGTACCTAACGCATCCTGTCTTCAACACGCATCACAGCGAAACGCAGATGATGCGTTACCTCAAGCAACTTGAGAACAAAGACTTCTCATTGACACACGGCATGATCCCGCTCGGCAGCTGTACCATGAAGCTTAACGCCGCAGCCGAGATGATTCCTGTCACTTGGCCTGAGTTCGGCGCTCTTCACCCGTTCGCGCCACTAGAGCAAGCCGCAGGCTATGCGGCATTGGCGAAAGATCTGAAAGAGAAGCTGTGTGAAATCACGGGTTATGATGATTTTTCACTGCAGCCTAACTCTGGTGCATCGGGTGAGTACGCGGGTCTGATTGCCATCCAGCGTTACCATGAGAGCCGTGGCGAAGGTCACCGCAATGTGTGTCTCATCCCAAGCTCAGCGCACGGCACCAACCCGGCGACAGCCTCAATGGTGTCGATGAAAGTTGTGGTGGTGAAATGTGATGAAGACGGCAACATCGATTTGACCGATCTCGCGGACAAAATTGAAAAGCACGCTGACAACCTCTCTAGCATCATGATCACCTACCCGTCCACACACGGCGTGTACGAAGAGCAAGTGAAGCAGGTGTGTGAAATGGTCCACGCGGCGGGCGGCCAAGTCTACCTAGACGGTGCCAACATGAACGCGCAGGTAGGTTTGACCTCACCGGGCTTGATTGGCTCTGATGTCTCTCACCTCAACCTACACAAAACCTTCTGTATCCCGCATGGTGGCGGTGGCCCGGGTATGGGACCAATTGGTGTGAAGTCGCACCTCGCGCCTTTCTTGCCGGGACACATTGAAAACGGTGTTGAAGGTAAAGAGTTTGCCGTCTCTGCGGCGGATCTTGGCAGTGCATCTATCTTGCCTATCTCTTGGGCCTACATCGCAATGATGGGCGAAGCTGGCCTCACTGAAGCGACTAAGGTGGCGATTTTGAACGCCAACTATGTAATGGAGCGCCTACGCCCTCACTACCCTGTGCTTTATCGCGGCAAGAACGGTCGAGTAGCGCATGAGTGCATCATCGACATCCGCCCGCTAAAAGAAGATATCGGCATCAGTGAAGAAGACATCGCGAAGCGTTTGATGGACTACGGTTTCCACGCGCCAACCATGTCGTTCCCAGTCGCCGGCACCTTGATGGTTGAACCAACGGAGTCTGAAGATCTGGCTGAGTTGGATCGTTTCTGCGATGCGATGATTGCCATCCGCGAAGAGATGAACGCCGTAAAAGAAGGCGCTTGGCCACTCGACAACAACCCACTGGTCAACGCACCGCACACACAAGTGGATTTGGCGAGCGAACATTGGGATCGCCCATATTCACGCGAAGTGGGCTGCTTCCCATCCAGCGCGACTAAGCAATGGAAATACTGGCCAACCGTCAACCGTGTCGACAACGTCTACGGTGACCGCAACTTGATCTGCTCTTGCCCGAGTATTGAGAGTTATGAAGGGTAAGTGACGTAGGTTGAACAGCCCGCTATTTTGTTGGATGTTCTAGTTAAATCTAAAGCGAACCGAGTAAGGTTCGCTTTTTTGTTGGTTTAGAATCCGTAAATCTCGGTGAAATTGTGATTTGCTCGGGAGCAAACAATTGAACAAAAGCGTGTTACAAAGTTGACTCTAACGTGAGCTGGTTACATGAGATAAAGTATCTCAAACATATATTACCAAGGCTTTTTTGTATATTTCTGAATAGCCTTGCCGTAATGCATCGCAGAAATTTACAGCTACCAGTACTAAAAGAACGGATAACTTTTAGTCGTGCAAAAGCTCATTAACAAGATATGAATGAGTAAAAGCACTAAGTAGGAATGGAGAAAATCCGAGCTAACAACACAAAACATGCGTTGGTCAGCAACCTCCCCCAACCAAAACAGGGAGCCTATAAGCTCCTCGTTCTTCCCATCCATCACCCTACAGCAAATTAAACGCCAGTGTCCCAACAATGGCACAGGGCACGGACGCGTAGGCGATTTCAACGATATACTTCTCGAACCATCTCATCGGTTTATTGGCCTCTTTTTCAGTGGTGGTAGGTCTGCGTTTATCATGAAGTTACTTTTACCCATTATTGTCGCGCCACTGTTGGTGGCGTGTGCTGAGCAATCGGTCGCTCACTTGAGCTGCCCTGATATCAAACCCGATGACACGGCGCATCAATGGCACAGTCCGTTTGATGATTTGCAGGGTTGGGGAAGTCATTTTGGCTACCCGCACTCTGCGATGATAGTCCAAGATCCGATGGACTCAAGCAATAATGTACTGCGATTAGAATTGCGAGACGGCGATCAATTTCGTACGCGCTCTGGGTCCGCCTATCGCGCGGAAGTGTACGAGCGCTATAAAGCACCGTTCAATCAGCCAATACACTATCGATTTAAAGTGCTGATCACTGACCAATGGCAGTACGACGATGTGCGCGCTTTAATTGCGCAGTGGCATGCCACGCCAGATCGTCATTTGAATGAAATCAGCCGCAGCCCAAACCTTGGGATTGAACTGCGTAATGACCGCTTTTTGATTCGCTCCCAAACCAGTCAACTGGCGGTGAACACCGACAACAAACACGGCATGACGAGAACTCAGCACTACCTCAGCGCGCCTATCAAGAAGAATCGCTGGTATCAGTTTGATGTCAAGGTGAAGTGGACGCCTAACTCTGACGGCTACCTTGTCATTACTATCAATGAGGAACGCGTCATGAACCACCACGGGCCAACCAGTTATGTCGATTGTCTCGGCCCCTATTTTAAGACGGGCATTTACCGCGACCACAGCCCCAACACCTTTGCTCTGCTGCTGGATGACTACTCACGAACCTTGATTGAGCAATCAAACACGGATTTGGAATAAGCCATATTCCAAATCTACGATCCTTATCTACTAAAATTCCGCTCAAACCGACTTTTCTATCATTAGTCGTTGCTCCTACGCGTTAAACCATGCTCAATCTTGAGCATGGTTTCGACGCAACTGCACGCATTGGAAGCCGTGCCATTGTGAAAGTTACTTTCACAATTCGGAAATTTGGAAGCCAAATTTCCGTTAAACTCATGTCTTATTTATACTTGCTTACACTAAACTGCGACTTTCCCTCAGCCGTTCTCACTTTACCTGACCTGCATCATAGAAGTGCTCTACTCTGCCTTTTCGTCTTTTGAAAGATAATTACAAGCCCATCCACTTTTTAGTAGGTTATTTATCTCTGCACGAGTTAATTGTCATTCAATATGACTTTACCCTTCCCCCAAGGAACACGCTTTTGCAGAGATCTTGATTTTCAGATTCAGCGATTTTTTCTATCAGTTGGTGATTTTACTGATATCGACTGAATCCAAACGGAGCAAACGATGACTAAAAAGTGGTTTACTGAGTCGGTTGACGCTACAAAAGAGGTGCTTGAAACCTCCATTGAGCAAGGCTTAACAGCGCAAGACGTCGCGAACCGACAATCACAATACGGTAAAAATGAACTGCAAGAGCAAGCCGGAAAATCCGCGCTAGAACTTTTCCTTCACCAGTTCAAAAACCCTCTAATCTTTATCCTCGGTATTGGCGCGATCGTGTCCTTTTTTACCGGACACCTCGTCGATGCCATTGCGATCACGGTGATCATCTTCATCAATGCCATCATCGCGTTTTGGCAAGAGTTCAAAGCGCAAAAAGGGATGGAAGCCCTGCGCGAGATGGCGGCGCCTACCGCACAAGTGAAACGTGACGGCCAGTGGATGGATATTCCGGCCAAAGAAATCGTGCCGGGAGATATCCTAAAAATCAGCACCGGTGACATTCTTGCCGCCGATGTACGCATTATCGAAGCCAACCGCTTGTCGATTGATGAAGCGGCGCTCACCGGTGAATCGGAACCTGTCGATAAGAAAGTCGAGGTGATCGATGATGCCACCGTTGGTCTTGGCGATCAGCGCAATATGGGCTTTATGACCACCATCGTCACGTCAGGTAATGGCTTAGGTATTGTGGTCAACACGGGTATGAAAACCGAAGTGGGCCACATTGCCGATATGATGGCGAACACCGAAGAGACCAAAACCCCAATGCAAGAGCGCATGGATACCATCGCAAAAATCTTGATGGTCGCGGCGCTCGCCGTCGTGGCTGTGGTGTGTGGTATTGGTCTCTATCACGGTATGCCGTGGCTTGAAATTCTTAACACGGGTATTTCGCTCTCGGTCGCAGCAATTCCAGAAGGTCTGCCAACGGTTATCTCGATTGTATTGACCATGGGCTCCACGCAAATGGTGAAGAACAACGCACTGGCTAAACAGCTCTCTGCGATTGAAACGCTGGGCTCGACTACCGTCATCTGTTCAGACAAAACCGGCACGCTGACTCAAAACCAAATGCAGGTAATGAAAGCTTACGATGTGAGCGGCCGCTATTGGGAAGTGAGTGGTAAAGGCTTCAGCCCTGAAGGTGAATTCAAACCACTCGGTCACCATATTGATGCCAAGCAAAGCCCGGAAATGATGAAAGGCTTAGTCGTCGCGACCCTGTGTAACGACGCCGAATACCTCAAGGATGGTGACCAGTCTAAAGTGCGCGGTAACCCAACCGAAGGCGCCTTGATCGTCGCGGCCGCCAAAGCGGGCCTAGAGCAATCTGAAATGCTGAGCACGGGCGGTTACTCTATTGTTGAAAAGTTCCCGTTTGATTCAGCGCGCAAAATGGCGTCTGTGATTGTTCGAAGCCCTGAAGGTAAGCACTTCCTCGCCATTAAAGGCGCACCCGATGTAGTGTTGAACCACTCCGCTGGTTTTATGGTGGATGGTCAATATGTGTCTAAGCTGCCAGTGAGTGCGACAGTTGGTAACTGTGCCCTAAAGACTGATGCTGCGGATTGCATCGTGGCCAACTATGAGGCGGCGATTCAAGATTTTGCCCATCAAGCACTGCGCACGTTGGCGGTCGGTTACAAAGAGTTAAGCGATGACGATCTCAAACGCGATCACAACGAGCTTGAGCAAGAGGTCATTCTGCTAGGTCTTTACGGCATCATGGATCCACCTCGCCCTGAAGTGCGCGCTGCGGTAGACAGCTGCTTCGATGCAGGCGTTCGCACCGTGATGATCACCGGCGACCACGCATTGACCGCCGCCGCCATTGCACGTGAGATCGGCATTATTCGCAGCGAGAAAGACCGCGTCGTCACCGGCGCCGAGCTCGATGTGATGGACGATGACGAATTGCGCCGTATCTGCCCACAAGTGGCCGTGTTTGCTCGCGTGACGCCTGAGCACAAACTGCGCATCGTTCAAGCTCAGCAGTTCAACAATGAAGTCGCCGCGATGACAGGTGATGGGGTCAATGACGCCCCAGCCTTGCGCCGTGCTGACATCGGTGTTGCGATGGGAATCACAGGCACCTCGGTCGCCAAAGATTCCGGTGATTTGATTCTGCTGGATGACAACTTCAGCACCATAGTGAAAGCGGTGCGTCAAGGTCGCCAAATCTTCGATAACCTACGCAAGTTCATTCGCCAGGCGCTAACGGCGAACGTCGGTGAAGTATCGGTGATCCTATTTGCTTTTCTGATGATGGGACCAGAGGCGATTTTGCCGCTCACACCACTGATGATCTTGTGGATTAACTTGGTCTCAGATGGCCTACCAGCACTGGCTCTGGGGGTTGATCCAGAAGAAAAAGATTTAATGGAACGCAAACCTCGCAAGCGTAACGAGAGCTTCTTCAGCGACCACTTAGGCACTCGCATTGTCACCCGTGGCTTGGCCCTTGGCGCAATGAGCTACTTAGCGTTTAACTGGGCGCTAGACAATGGGTTTAGTGCAAACTACGCACAGACCATGGCCTTTGCGATGCTGGTGTTTGCTCAGCTGTGGCACCTATTTGACTCGCGCTCATTCACCACCTTGTTCCGCAAGAACCCACTGACCAACAAGTCGCTGCTTGGCGCCGTTGCTATCTCAGCCACGCTGTCGCTTAGTGTCATCTACACCGGTATTGGTCAGCTGATCTTCAGCACTGAAGCCTTGCAAGGTGGTCACCTATTTGGCGTCATCATGGCCGCCTCTCTGCCTACCTTGATTCTGTCGGCGATTAAAGAAGTGACGAAGACCAAACTCGTCTAAGCCCTGCGCCGCCACTCAAACGGCTCGACCCTGTCTAGAGAAATTCAGGCACGGTCGAGCCGTTTTTTTCTGGTACTTATCCCTTTTTATACCAACGACTTAAGCATGAATGGTCGCTCTCATGATGTGTTGAGGGCCGGCAGAACCACCTAAATAGATCTTGCCAGTATCGACAAAGCCGCTTTTGAGATAGCAGGCTTGCGCGCCGGGATTTTTGCAGTTCACCGTGAGGTAAATCGTCTCAAACTGCGGATAGTTGGCGACGAGATACGGCATCAATGCGCGAATCGCTGCTTTGCCATACCCTTTACCTTGATGAGCGGCGTCGATGGCAAACGCTCTGAGCCCCATTGCGTGATCGGGACAAAAGTCGTAGCGGCGACGATAGGCGATATCGAGTTTGAAAAAGCCAACTACGTTATCGCCGGCTAAAATCACATGCCGATGCGTGGTTGAGCAATGATCGGAGAGAAATTCCTCGGCGGTCCCCGCAAACTTCACTTGCGCTTGAGGTAGCGTGACCCCTCTTACGCCCTCAATGGTCCGTTCGCTGAGCGTCTCAATACGAATCATGATTGCGCCTCCAACACGGAGCGCACGAGGGTAACTGTATTGTGTGCATCGCGATAATCCACGGCTATGGGATAAACGTTATCCTCAATGCGTAACACCAAAGAAGGGAACCCATTCGCGCCAATCTGGCGAGAAAAACGAATCTCATCCAGCAAAGACTGGTTGAGCTGCACACTGCGATAGTCCTCTTCAAAGCGCGTCATATCCAGCCCAGCCTGGCTGGCGAGTGCAAGTAACACCTCATCATCACTGGGATTTTTCGCCTCAAGATAATAGGCGCGTTGAATCGCGTTGATCATCACCAATTCGGCGTCTTGCTTGCGCGCCGCCATGGCAGCGCGACATGCAGGGTACGTTGAGCGCCTTGGCGTGTTGCTGGTCCAAAAATCGTAGTTAAATGGCGTGCCGAGCAAGTTTTCAATTTTGCGCCAGTAAGAGGCAATTTGCTCTCGCATCGCCATTGGCATCGGCTCATCACTGTCTGGTGCTAAACCGCCAACCACGTACTGCACGCTAACCGTACCTGAGAGTTGCTGTTTGACTTGCTGCCATACGGGTTGATAGCCCCAACACCATGAGCACATCGGATCGTAAACATAATAGAGAATGGGCGCGCTTTGCATCTGAAGGTTCCTGAAATCCATATTCACCTTCAGTGTATCAGCCTCAGTGATGAATGCCTAAAAGGTATCCTGTATGTTGGCCAAGAGGGTGATTTGTTTGTCACAGCCTAAGCGGCAGTGATAGAGTGGCGGCTATGCGTGTAATGCCGCACAGATGTCAACAAGATAGACCAAGAGATAACCAATATGATTAATGACGACACAATTATCGCCAGCCTAGAAGAACTTGAAGCCTTTTTGATCGCCGTTGAAAACGGCACGCTTGGCCTACAGGGTGTCGCCGGTATCGCCCTTGCGACCAGCAACGCAGACGGTCGCCGATTTGTCGCAGTGCTCGATGACAACCATCAATTGATTCTGGGCCGCTGGGTCACGGAAGATGTGTTCCAAAATGGTCAAGAGTTAGTCAGAAGCGGCACTGGCCGTAAACACTAAACCGAAAAGGGCTGACAATGCGTCAGCCCTTTTTGATGTCGTTCAGATTGAGATGAACGCTAACGATGCAAGAGGTTAACTACGCCGCTTTCGGCGCGTTGTAATTGCCTAGCAACGCGTCATAAAACTCACTGTCGTTCAGCACGCCCACTAAGCGCCCTTCTTCCATCAATAAGATAGGCTGCCCGCTGCGTTGTTTCAGTTCAATCGCTTCTCGCATCCCAATGTCAGGGCTGGTGACCACCACGGTCGAGGCATTCACGGAGTCGAAATCACCCTTGCTGGCATCCCAATACAGCAAAGAGAGCGAGGAGTCAGGCGCAAGTTCAAGGCGCTCGCCTTGTTGACTCACCCACAGCGCGTCACTGCCGCACACTTGCCATTGGTTGGCGTTGTGCTTCAACTCTTCCACCGGCTGCATCAAGGAGCGCCCTTTCAATACATTAAGAGGATTGGTGTGCGCAACAAAATCTCGTACGTAGTCGTTCTCTGGCGTCAGAATGATTGCTTCTGGTTTACCGTGCTGGATCAGCTTGCCTGACTCCATAATCGCAATGTTGTTGCCGATTTTAAGTGCTTCATCGAGATCGTGACTGACAAACAAGATGGTTTTATTCAGTTTCTTCTGCAACAAAATCAGTTCATCTTGCAACTGAGCACGGATGAGCGGATCAAGCGCGGAAAACGGCTCATCCATCAGTAAAATATCACTGTCCATCGCAAAGGCGCGCGCAAGACCGACACGTTGCTGCATCCCCCCTGAGAGCTCATGCGGGAACTTATCTTCCCACTCGGCTAAGCCCACCATCTCGAGCTGCTCGCGCGCTTTGGCTCTTCGCTCAGCTTTTCCTTGCCCTTGCAACTCAAGACCAAAGGCGACGTTGTCCAATACGGTGAGCCAAGGCATCAGGGCGAACTTTTGAAACACCATAGAGACACGATGCGTACGCAAATGGCGCAGTGTCTGTTCATCACAGTTAGCGAGATCCACTTGTGAATCACCATCTTTGATGGTCAATGAGCCACGAGAGATCGTATTAAGCCCATTGACCGCGCGAAGCAGGCTGGATTTGCCCGAGCCAGAGAGGCCCATCAAGACACAAATTTCGCCTTCATCGACCGACAAAGAGACATTATCGACCCCCACCACTTGCGAGGTTTGGTCAATGATCTCTTGGCGTGATAGTCCTTTGTCGAGTAAATCAAGGGCCAGTTGTGGTTTGTCACCAAACACCACATCAAGATTGTTAATCGTAATCGCTTTCATGATTAGGCTTCCTTCTGGTTCGGTGATTTACACAGTCGATCAAGGATGATAGCGACCAATACGATGGCAAGACCGGCTTCAAAACCTTGCGAGATGTTCACCGTATTAAGCGCACGCACTACAGGTTTCCCTAAACCGTCTGCCCCAACCAGCGCGGCAATCACCACCATCGACAAAGACAACATAATGCACTGTGTCACGCCCGCCATAATGCTTGGCATGGCCGCAGGCAGTTCCACTTTAAACAGCAGTTTCATGCGCGTGGCACCAAACGCTTTACCGGCTTCGACCAGCTCTTCCGGTACTTTAGTGATGCCGAGGTAAGTCAAACGAATCGGCGCGGCAATGGCGAAGATGATGGTTGAAATCAGCCCCGGGACAATACCCAAACCAAACAGAACCAGCGTGGGGATCAAATAAACAAACGTGGGTACGGTTTGCATTAAGTCGAGAATCGGTCTGAGCAGGGTGTAGAGCCAACGACGGTGCGCCGCCATAATGCCCAGAGGCACGCCAATTAATACAGAAATCGTTGTCGCAGCAAAGACTAAAACAAAGGTTTCTAGCATCTCTTGCCAGTAGCCAAGATTGAGAATCGTCAGCAACGCGCCAATAATGAATAACACCAGCGGAAGACTACGATGCAGATACCAAGCAATGGCCGCCGTCATTAAGATCGGCATCGCAGGTGGCATCCATTTAAAAATGTCTACAACAAACAGAATAATGGTTTCAAGAAAGAGAGAAATCGCATCAAACAGCCCAGCAGCGTTAAATGTTAGCCAATCAACCCCTGCTTCCATCCACTCACCCAATGGGATTTTGTTGTCAGTAATAAAATTCACAATATAACCTTGATGTTGCGGGTGGGCAGTGCCCACCCATTTGAATTACGCTTTTGAATCAATGTAGTTTTTCACCGCTGAAGCCGCGTCTTTACCGTCGATGGTCTTCACGCCTTCTAGCCACTTTTCAACTTGCTCTGGGTTGGCTTTCAACCACTGCTGAGCTGCAATTGAAGGTTTAACATTTTGATTCAAGATGGCTTCCATCAACTGGTTTTCCATCTCAAGGCTAAACTCAAGGTTTTTCAGTAGTTGGCCAACGTTGCCACATTCAGACAAGTAGTTCGCTCGCACGTTGGTGTACACGTTCGCACCGCCGTAGTTCGGGCCAAAGAAGTCATCGCCGCCCGCGAGGTATTCCATCTCAATATTGCTGTTCATTGGGTGCGGTGCCCAACCAAGGTAGACAATCCACTGATTGCGGCGTACAGCGCGTGCCACTTGAGACACCATGCCGGCCTCGCTGGATTCAACCAGGCTGAACGATTTCAGGCCAAATGCATCGCTATCTATCATGGATTGGATTAGGCGGTTGCCGTCATTTCCTGGCTCAATGCCATAAATGCGGTCGCGGAATTTGTCGGCGTTTTTCGCGATATCAGCGAAGTCTTTAACCCCCGCTTCATAGACGTATTTCGGTACTGCTAGCGTGTACTTCGCACCCTCTAGGTTGGCACGTACGGTTTCCACTGTGCCAGCCTCACGGTATTTAGCGATATCTCCCTCCATCGTTGGCATCCAGTTGCCAAGGAAGATATCGATATCACCGTTTGCCATCGATGAGTAAGTGACGGGTACAGAGAGCAGATCCGTCTTAGTTTGGTAACCCAGACCTTTCAGTACTTCAGACGTGACTGCGGTGGTCGCGGTAATGTCCGTCCAACCGACATCGGCGAAACGCACGGTTTCACACTGATTGGCATACGCATTGATCGCTAAACTCGACAGGGCGAGTGTTGAGAAGGTTTTCGTCATCATAGACATGTTGATTTCCTTTTTACTAACTTTCTGTTTTTACTAACTGCTTATTATGTTGACCGGCCGCAACGTGCCGGTCCGTGCTCGCTTTTTGCGAGTCTTTCCTTCGCTTTACTTAATGATGTGCGCACGTTTGGGCGCATGAATTCGCTGTTTTTCTTGCCATTTCGGTGCAACCCACACAGGTTGGTTGTCTGGCTCAAGCAGAGGCTTGCCCAGAATCATATCCGCTGCACGCTCAGCCACCATGATTGTGGGCGCGTTGAGGTTGCCATTAGGAATGGTCGGGAAGATGGATGAGTCCACAACACGCAAACTCTCCACGCCACGAACTCGACAGCTTTCATCCAATACCGCCATCGGGTCATCGTCTGCGCCCATTTTGCAGCTGCACGACGGGTGGTACGCACTCTCTACGTTCTGTTTCACCCACTCGTCAATCGCCTCATCACTGGTGACGTCGCTGCCGGGTTGAATCTCTTCACCGCGAAACGCATCCATCGCTGGCTGGTTGAGAATTTCTCGTGTCAGGCGAATGCAATCTCGCCAGTCCTGCTTGTCTTGCTCAGTCGAGATGTAGTTGAACTCAATCTGCGGCTTATCGTGCGGATTCGCCGACGTGATCGCCACGCGACCACGACTTTCAGGCTTATTGGGGCCAACATGCACTTGAAAACCGTGGCCATCAAACGCCGCGCGTCCGTCGTAACGCATCGCTGCAGGCAAAAAGTGATATTGAATATTGGGCCACTTCAACCCTTCACGTGAACGAATAAAGGCGCACGACTCAAAATGGTTGGTGGCCCCTAAACCTTTGCGCGTCAGGATCCACTCAGCGCCGATCATGCCCTTACTGATTAAGCCAAGTTTGCTGTTAAGGGTAATGGGCTGGGTGCAGTGATATTGGAAGTAGACCTCTAAGTGATCTTGCAGGTTTTCACCCACACCCGGTAGATCATGTTTGACCTCGACACCCGCCGCCTCAAGCACCGCTTTAGGTCCAATGCCGGACAGTTGCAGCAATTGCACCGAGCCAATGGAACCGGCACTTGAGACGATCTCTTTACTCGCCATTGCTTGCATAACCTGACCCGACTTTTCATACTCCACGCCAATGGCACGGCCGTTATCGAGCAGCACTTTGCGCGCAACGACGCCTTTAATCAGAGTCAAGTTTGAACGCTTACGGGCACGCTTTAGGTAGGCGTTAGACGTAGAAGCGCGAACCCCTTTGTCTACCGTCATGTCCATCGCACCAAAACCTTCTTGCTGATAGCCATTGTAATCGTCGGTTTCGGGATAGCCCGCTTCCACGCCAGCATCAATAAAGGCGCGGTATAGCGGATTGAGTTCCATATTGTTGCCACCACAGGTGCCAAGCGGCCCATCGCCGCCTCGGTAGGCATCTGCGCCGCCCTGCCAAGATTCCGCTCGGCGGAAATAGGGCAGACAGGCTTGGTAGTTCCAACCCTCGGCGCCGTGTTCCTGCCACTGGTCAAAGTCACAGGCGTGACCGCGCACATACACCATGCCATTGATGGATGAGCTACCACCCAACACTTTGCCCCTTGGGCAGTGCAGTTGTCGGCCATCTAAGCCTTGCTCAGGCGTCGTTTCAAATTGCCATGCGTATTTTTCACTGTTCATGGGGTAAGAGAGCGCCGTTGGCATCTGGATAAAAATGCTCTTATCGCTGCCCCCGGCCTCAAGCAGCAGCACTTGGTGCTCACCGCTTTCGGTCAATCTGTCCGCCAGTACACAGCCCGCTGAACCAGCGCCCACAATGATGTAGTCGTAACGAGTTGTCATTGTCTGCCTCCCGTTACGCGTATGGGCTTTCGTAGCCGCCAAGTTCCACCAAAATACTCTTGGTTTGGGTATAGTGGCGCAGGGTTTCTGGGCCATTTTCACGACCAAGACCAGAGAGCTTGTAGCCGCCCACTGGCATTTCTGCCGGGGAATCGCCCCAAGTGTTGACCCAGCAAATACCCGCTTGCATCTGATGAATCACTCGATGCGCTCGAGACAGGTTTTGAGTAAAGACACCCGCTGCCAAGCCATAGTCGGTGTTGTTCGCACGCGCGATCACCTCGTCTTCATCGCTAAAGGTGAGCACGGACATGACAGGGCCAAAGATTTCCTGCTGCACGTGAGGCATGTCATCATCGCAATCAATAAACACTGTTGGCTGAACGAAATTGCCGTTTGCTAGCGCGCCATCTTTCACCGCCTCACCGCCAGTCAATAAGGTCGCGCCGCTCTGCTTGGCACTTTCAATCGCTGCGAGCACTTTTTGTTGATGCTCTTTAGAAATAAGCGCGCCAATCTGGGTCGCCTTATCCATAGGATCGCCAACCACCAGTTTCTCGGTTCGCGCTTTAAGTTGTTCAATAAACGCGGGGTATAAGGACTCATGCACAAACACACGAGTGCCGTGAGTACACACTTCGCCTTGGGTATAAAAATTTGCCACCATCGCTGCCGACACCGCATCGTCAAGCTTGGCATCATCAAAAATGATCAGCGGTGACTTACCACCAAGTTCCATGGTGACGTGCTTGAGCGTACGCGCACTGTCTGCCATCACTTTCTTGCCCGTACCCGACTCACCAGTAAACGACACCTTGGCGATATCAGGATGTGCGGTCAGCATTTGACCAACGCGATGGTCCCCTTGCAAGACGTTGAAGACGCCATCAGGCAGCCCTGCTTCAGTGAATATCTCAGCCAGTTTCAGCGCGGTCAGCGGTGTCTCTTCCGACGGTTTGAAAATCATCGCATTCCCTGCGGCGAGTGCGGGTGCGGATTTCCACATAGCGATCTGAATCGGGTAGTTCCACGCGCCAATCCCTGCGCAAATGCCCAGCGGCTCGCGACGTGTGTAGAAGAACTGTGATTCACTCAGCGGCTGCTGCTCACCTTGAAGCGCAGGAGCAAGCCCGGCAAAGTATTCGATCACGTCTGCGCCGGTGACGATGTCCACTTCCAGCGCTTCTTGCAAAGGTTTACCCGTATCCGACACTTCGAGTGCGGCGAGTTCATCATTGCGCTCACGCAGCAGCGCCACCGCTTTGAGCAAAATGCGGCTGCGCTCAATGGCACTCATCGCTGACCAAACAGCAAAGCCTTTCTTCGCCGATTCAATCGCAAGCGCGAGATCGGCTTCGCTGGCTTGACCTATGGTCGCCAAAGGTTCACCCGTTGCCGGGTTGTAGGTGGTAAATGTTTCACCAGACGTTGCCTGGTGGGCTTTACCGTCGATAAATAGTGATTTCATATCCATGTAAAGTCTGACTTAAATTATTTTTGTGAGTAAAACGTGAGTTGTTTATCGAGATAATCGTTGATGATTTGGCGCGCCATATCGGCGTCTATACCTTGCGGGTTGAGCGTCCCGCGAATCCAAATCCCATCGATCAACGCAGCGATACCGTGCGCGACCACCTCCACCTGTTCGGCAGAGAACAGCGCCTTGAGTTCGATCTTCAAATGAGAGAGCAAGCGCTTCTCATTGACTTGCTGAAGACGTTTGAGCTGAGCGTCGTGCATTGAGTATGACCAGAAAGCCAGCCAGGTTTTGGCCACCTTATTCTCTGCTTGATAACCGACAAAGTTGCCATCAATGATGGCGTTGATGCGTTCAACGTGGGCGTCTTTTGGCAACACCTTGAGTTTCTCGGTGATGGTGGTTGAGAGCTGACGCAAAATCTCACGCATCGTCTCCTCTAACAGGCCATGTTTACCGCCGAAATAGTGGTTGATGATGCCCGTCGACACACCCGCTTCTTTGCTGATCAGCGAGATACTCGCCGCGTGTAATCCTACGCGGTCAATCACCGTCATGGTGGCCTGCACCAATTGCGGTTTTCGAATTTGTGGCATCCCAACTTTCGGCATCAAACGGCTCCATTTATTTTTTATTGAACGTTCAGTTAAATATAAAATGCCTGAAAATTAGTTCGAACTCAAATGATTTTTCATTAACGTAAAGAATCAATCCTGATTGAGAGGCGAAAACGGGTGAGAAGAAATCCGTAAAAACGACACAGAATTGCTACATTTTGGCGACAATAAATGCCTTCAAATAACTGAAAGTTATAGATATGGCGTGACACCAGCGTCAAGTGCGCGACTTAACAGTGAGAGGAGAACAACGAGTAAGGTTTACACACATGAGCAGCACAAGATAAAAATTATGTGCTCGAAATATTGTTAATTAGCCCACTAAACAAAGTGCACAACACTAAACTTGGCTTGTGGCAACAATGTGCTGTGTTGGGCTCAGGCGCTATACCACCGCCAACAGCTTTTTGAGCAAGGTTTCCGCATTAGTCGGTTTGACGATGTAATCTACCGCGCCCAATTTGAGGCACTCGACAAAACTGTGTTTATCGGTATTGCTGGTCAGCATAATGATGGGCACATGTTTAAGTGGCTCGAGCTGTTTAAACGCTTTTAATGTCTCAACACCGTTCATCACAGGCATATCAATGTCGAGTAGTACGGCACTGGGTGGGAACACTTTGGCTTTCATAATCGCTTCAGCGCCATTCGAGGCCGTTTCCACCCGAAATCCTTTCGGTTGCAAAATCGTGGTGATGATTTTAAGCATCATTTTCTGATCATCGGCGACAATCACCAAAGGCTCTGTTTCTTTGGTTTTCGGCTTAGCACTTCTTACCTGAGCGCCGAGATCACTGAAGTAGACCTCATTATGGTTCTTAAATTCATCTAAGCCCTGCTTCATACGCCCGCTGGTCTCGTCGCCTTCTAGGCTTTCATGGCGCTCACCTAATTCATTGAGATCCCTTGCCAAATCATCCAAAAGACCACCCTGAATGCCTTTCTCATCATTGATCGATCCTTCGATACCATCGAGTTGCAGCGACACGTCGAACATATCTCGGCGCGAATCCTCTATCTCTTGCTCCAATTCGCTGACTTTGATCTGCTGCATCAGCGCTTCGGACGTGAGATCCAACAGCAAACGCACCTTGTTCATGTCATAAACAGGATTGATCGTGTCGTAGAGAAAAAAGCGCTTCGACATGCACTCTTGGTAGGCTTGCTCACGGTACTCTCGATTACAAAACAACACCGACAAATGAGGGTATTTCATGATGTTCGACAGCGCACTGTGTGAATCAAGCAACTGGTACAAATCAATCGCAAACTTAGGGTCTTCAAAGGCGTAGATGAACATGAAGGCAGTGTGCTGACCACGCGCAAACTCAATAAACTCTTTTTGGTCCTCTTTTAAATTGGAAAAGACCAGTTCACTGGCCCGACCACGCAGAACCTCCTCCATTAAGTCACGAATTTCATGTGACTCATAAAACACCACAACGGTAATCGATTTATCCATATCTTTTCTCGGCCCTTAAATCAGTGAAACTAAAGAATGCCCAAGGTGTTCAATTGCTGCTCTATCTGCGTCAGCTCCGTCTTAATCTGCTCGATGTTGTGCGCTGCTAAATCAACGTCTTGATTGTTCAGCTCTATCTGTTTAAACAGTTCACTCACATAAGCCGCGCCACTTGAAGCCGAAGAGCCTTTCGCGGCGTGCGCCAAGCTTTTGATCTTATTATAGTTCAAAGCAGAGATGGCCGACTCAAGATCGGCCACTTCCGTTTGAATACTTTCCCAATACATGGTGAGGATCTCACTGATGATCGCTTTGTCATCGGTCCCAATCACCTCAACTAAGGTCTCTAGTCTCAGACCCTTTTCCATCCCCTCTTCCGTTTCCCCTTCCTGCGTATCAGGAGCGCTGGCTTGCGCGGCACTGATCTGTTTCAGCCAATGCGCCAGTTTGCTCTTCAATAAACCAATTTCGACCGGTTTGGAGATGTAGTCGCTCATGCCCGCTTTGAGGCAGGTGTCCGCTTCTCCCACTAAGGCGTTAGCGGTGATCGCGATAATGGGGATCGGTGCTTGAGATCGCTGTGCTTCACGCTGCCTGATCTGAGCCGTGAGCTCGTAGCCATCCATATTGGGCATATGGCAATCGGTCAAAATTAAGTCGTAAGCACCGCTTTCCCACATATCTAGACCTTCGACCCCATCATTGGCGATATCATGGGCGATCCCGAGATTGTCTAACTGACGGCCAATCACCATCTGGTTGGTTTTGTTATCTTCAGCCACCAGCACACGTACCCCTTCGGTGGCAAGTTGGGTGAGCATCGACGCACTCGCGCCATGCGCGCTTTCTAAACTCTCTTCTGGCCATTGAAAATCCGGACTCACCAGACCGCAAAGCACGCCAATGCCATGAATCAACTCACTCGGTTTAAGCGGATGCCCTGCAATCACGAACAGATAAGGATTCACATACCCTTTTGATTTGATTGGATCTTCTTCGATCATTAAACGCAGCGCGCCATCGCTGTCAATTTGAGCGTCAAAGAGCGGATCGCAGATCAAAATAGGCTTTTTGTCGCCCTCACGGCGAGTGACGGGTTGCCACTCTTGTGGGCTCGATAGCACCGTCATGTCTGTTACGCCTAACTGCACTAAGCTGTGTTCACAGCCATCTTGGAACGGCGCTTTACTTAAGCCAATCACAATCGGCTGATTCGCCAACATCACATTGCTAAATTCTGGCGTACGGTCAATCACCTCGGGAATAGGAATCGTGAGCGAGAACGTACTGCCGACCCCTACTTCACTGCGCACCGCCACTTCACCGCCCATTAACTCAACAAAAGATTTGGTGATGCTCAGGCCAAGCCCTGTCCCGCCATATTTACGAGTGGTCGAGGTGTCCGCTTGCTGGAAGGGAGTAAAGAGCGATTGCAATTGGGTTTCACTGATGCCGATGCCGTTGTCACTCACCTCGATGTGCAGCAAAGATTGAGTGTGGTCAAAGCGGCTCACCAACTTCACTAATCCTCGTTTGTCCTCGTAGTGGGAAAACTTGATCGCGTTGCCCGTTAGGTTAAGGATAATTTGTCGGATGCGTAGGGAGTCAATAGCAATGCTTTGTGGGATAGACAAGTCTGGCTCCAACACCAGATCGACGTTTTTGTCCGACGCGTTGACCCAAAGATTCGCAGCGGTTTTTTCCATGATTTCAAGCAGCGAATTAGGCGTCCACTCAATTTCGATTTGGCCTGACTCAATTTTAGAGAAATCGAGTATGTCGTTGATGATATCAAGCAGGGCAAATGAAGAATCACGCACTGTGGTCGCCATGCGTTTTTGGTCGGCGTTGAGTGGGGTTTGTCTCAGCAGTTCAATCATGCCGATCACGCCGTTCATCGGGGTGCGTATTTCATGGCTCATGGTCGCAAGAAATGCCGACTTCGCCTCGTTAGCCCGCTGGGCAGCGAGCGTCTCTTTTTCTAACTCGGTTAGGATGCGTTTCTGCTCGGTAATGTCGATGTTGATACCAAACATCTTGACCGGTTTGTTGTCGTCATCATACACGATAGCCGCCGCCACCTTCGCCCAGCGTACATCGCGCTGTCCTTTGCGACGAAAACGAAATTCCGACTCGATCGCTAAATCAAACTGCATCGCGTCTTGAATCTCTTTCTCTATCGCATCAATGTCCTCTTCCAACACGCGGTCACGCCAGTCAACGTAGGTGAGTGGGAGCCCCTCTTCGACGCCATAAAGATCATAGGTACTCGGATCCCAGCGCAATTCATCCGTCTCAATGTTGTACGCCCAGTTACAAATCCCACCCGCTTCTGACGCGATGTTGATTCCGCGAATCAACTCTTCGCGTTGATCGCGTGCGTCACGCAGCTCCTGTTCAAAGGTCTTGCGTTCCGTGATGTCTTCAATAATGGAGATATAATATTTGGGCTGCCCTTCGTCATCTCTCACCAAAGAGATGTTGAGATTTGCCCAGAAAACGCTTCTATCTTTGCGGATATAGCGCTTATCTAGGGTATAAAAGTCTGAATTGCCTTCTAGCAAGTCCTTTAAATAGCCTTTGCTTAAAGAGAGATCTTCATGATAGGTAATGTCCACCACATTCAGTTCAAGCAACTCCTGTTCGGAGTACCCTAAACTGGCACAGATACGCTGGTTGACTTCCAGCATTTTTCCATCCAGCGCAACACGAGCAATCCCGACGGCGGCTTGGTCGAAAGCGGTACGATAAATGGTCTCTCGTTCTTTTAGCTGTTTTTGCAGGCTTAATTGCTCATCTTTGATCGCTTGCTGCTCGGTGATATCGCGTATTGCAGCGACAAACAAGCTCTCGTTTTCCAATCTCGCTTCGCCCACTGAGATTTCAACAATGATGATGGCCCCGCTTTTGTGTTGCGCCTTGACGGTTCGCAGTTGACCGATAAATTGACGGATCTCTTGGTCAAAATAGCATTGGCGCGCTTCGTCGTCTTTCAAAGTGGTTTGCGGTAGGAGCACTGCGATAGGTTGACCTATCATTTCGTGCTGCTTGCGACCAAACATCAACTCCAACGAGTGGTTTACGTCAATAATGATCCCTTTGTCATTCATGACTATCGAACCATCGATGGCGGTATCAAACACGGTTCTTAAACGCTTGGCGGCTTCGCGAGATTCTCTGGTACTCTCTTCGATACGCCTTTCAAGCTCAAGCCTAGCGATCTCGTCATCTTTCTTAATTTCCGTAATGTCGTTGTGCACCAGAATAAAGTGGGTCACCTTGCCTTCATCATCAAAGACGGGGTCAACACTGAGGTTATTAATGAAGGTAGTGAGATTTTTCCGGTAATTGATCATCACACAGGTACAGCTTTTGCCGTGCTCGATCGCTTCCATCACGCGCTGCTTAGAAGAACGCTCTGTTTCTGCTCCCCAGAGCACTTGATAATGTTGATCGATCAGTTCGTCTGCTCGGTAACCAGTGAGAAATTCAATCGCTTGGTTGACGAAGATGATCGGCATTGAGGTTTGTCTGGCATCGGCAATCATGATGCCAGAAGCCATCGCGTTCATCGCCGTGCGTTGCAACTCGACTAGCTGCTGCTTCTCGCTCACTTCACTGAGCAATCCATCCCGCTCATACAGTTTTTCTTTCAGTTCCAGTAACGCGTTGTTGATCGAGCTGACTTCATCTTTTCCTTGGCGCTTTTCAATCTCTGGCTCCAAGTTACCATTGGCGATTTCCAGTATGGCTTGAGTCACCTTTTGCAAAGGGCGCGTCAATATGCGCGAGGAGAGATACCAGAGTGAGATAATCAATATCAACGCGACAAAGAATATCCACTTGCCCAGTTTCATCAGCTCAGCGTATTCGTTGTAGGCGATATTTTTGTCGACCCGGATCAAGGTCGACCAATTCGGAACCGGCACGTCGGTCTCACTACTGAAGTGCGCAAAAGCCGTGAACTGCTCGATGCCTTTGCGTGCATGAGTTGAAATGACTGTCCCCGTCAAACCAGCAATCGCACGTTTTGCTCCTTCGACCCCCTCATTGACCAAATTGAGCTGGCCCAGGACCGAAAAGTCGCGCTCATAAGTGGTGGTTTGTTGGACAAGCGGGTCGTAATCAACAATCACGTTGCCTTGTTCATCCAGTAGGGTGAGCTCGGCATAAGGTAAGCCTTTTTGCGCCAGCAGTTGGTAGGCTTTCTCAAAACGCTGCTCAACAATAGTAAAATCCAAGATATTCAGCCAATAGCCAATCAGGGTGCCTTGGGTGTCGTAGATTTTCGAGCCGATCAGGAGATCAAACTGCTGCTCATTGGTGTCGATGATGCGCTTGGTTGGGCCGAAGAAAAACACATCCCCGACGGCGTGCTCGGCGCTAGAAATCGCTTTAAACCAGTTGGATTCCACCACCTCTGATTTGGAAATATTGTTGCTGAAAATCGTTTTTCCTAAATGGTTGCGGCTATTTTCTGCAATCATTTCTCCATTGAGATCCATGATACCGATGCGCCGATAGACTGAATAGTTCTTGATAAGTCGATTAAGCGAGGCCAAAAATTCCGGATCTGTGACATCATATTTAAGCTCGGCTTCATTTTCCAACTCACCCAGCACTAAAGGAAAAATCGACGCGTCGTGATAGCGCTCCATTAAGTTTTGCTCAATCAAATAGGTCAGGAACTTAGCTTCCCGCTCTAAGCCGTTGGAAGTGTATTGCTTGAGCAGCCCATCACTTTTACTCAGCATTAGATAGGTCGCGGACATCATGAAAAGTCCAACAATCATCAGTCCTATTGGCAATTGCTTTGAAAGTTTCATTTTCTGTCCTTAGGCTATTAGAGTTATTGTTTGCGGTGCTCAGTCCATAATCCCACTTGGCCACGATTGACTCTCGCCACTGCCTGCTCACTAGGTTCAGGGCGAGCTAAACCAAACCCTTGACCGATATCGCAGCCCAAACGCTGTATCGCTTGCAGCGTTTTATTGTCTTCAATCCCCTCTGCCACGACTTTGAGACCAAAGTCTTGGGCGAGGCCAATACAGCGCTGACATACGGCCAGTGATTTTTCATTCTCTAGCACATCAAACACAAAGCTCCTGTCAATTTTGAGCTCGTTAAAGGGTAGAGAGTGCAGCTGGGTGAGGGTTGCATAGCCGGTACCAAAATCATCAATAGAGACGCCAAAATTGAGCATCCGCAAGCGAAGTAACGACACATGCACGCTTTGTGGATCGTTTGAAATCAAGGTTTCGGTCAGTTCGCACACGATGCGATGATTGCTGATGCGAAACTCTGCCGCTTTGTCCGACAACCATTGCGGAAAGTGCTCATCTTCCAGCACTTGGCTAGAGACATTGAGTGATAAGGTGAGATGGTCATACGCGCTGCCTAACTGAGAAAAAGCGTGCATGGCGGCGTTGATCACTTGCAAGGTGAGCCGCATCATCAAACAGCTGTTTTCCGCAGTCGAAATAAAGCGGCCGGGCAGAATCAAGGTGTTCTCATCGGGTTCGATTCGCGCCAAGGCTTCAAAGCCCATCAACTGCATGGTGTCTAATGAGTATTGTGGCTGAAAATACGCTTTTACATGTTTGTTATCGAGATGCATTGCCAACGCTTGCGGCGTTAACGGCTCACTCTCGAGCGGTTGATCGTGCACATCGCAGCCCGGTTTACGATGCAGGTAGTGGCGAATCATCGCAGCCGTGATGGGCTTGGACGATACGCCTAAAATACGCAGATGGTAGCTTTCGGTGAGCGTGCGCGTAGAGCGAATCAACGCATCGTCTTCACCACTAATGATGACGATGTCGCCGCGAAATCGTTCATTACTCAACTTTTGCAGTAAATAGAGTCCATCCGAATCGGGCATATTAATGTCACAAAAGATAAGATCGATGTGCGCCCCAGCCACTACGTCATACGCTTGCGCCCCATTCCCTGCCTCATGAATATCAAAGCGCCCCAACGCATTAAGCGTGGACGCTAACATGGTGCGGATAATGGGCTGATCATCAACAATCAGAATGGATTTGGTCACAAACACTTCGCCTTTGAGAACGATATCTAAACGAAAGTATAGTAAACAATTACCGTGATGATGCTTTAGTTAATAATTGATCATGCTGATATATCAGCCTTTATTTTAGAAAGGGCTGATATAGATTTGTGATAGTGAACAGAGAGAATAACTCGCTAAGCGCGAGGGAGAGCCAGCGAGGAAATGGCGTGTCTTGTGAGTCTAGGGGGCAAGGACTGAAATCAAAATGCTGTAGAGCGTGTACAATCTGTTTCATTCACGCAAGATGATCCCAGCCCTCAATTCTTAGTTAGGCGTCAACATTAACTTAATGCACGTCTCTCACCAAGCGAACCCAATTATCAATTGAGATGTAATCCGTGGCCATCTCAGAAGCAAGCTCATAGTCGGCAGGTATACCGCTTTTGGGATCACTACGTTGTGCGCCGGCGCCATGCCAATCGTAGTATTGAGTAGAATCAGAATTTTTCTTACTCCATGCCTGCGCAAAAGAAACGTAGACCGCCGTGTGTTTAAAGTCACCTTGAGTGGTATTCGTCCAAAAATAGTACGAATCATTGCTTGACTCAAACTGAGTTGGTGTCACATCAAAATAAGTCGTGTTGATCGCGGGTAGATCTTTCTTTTCGTAGTCAACCAGAGATTGAAGCTCTTTTGCGTTAGGTAAACGCCAATCACTATACCCTGCCAAAGTGGCGTTTTCGGCGTACTCCAGTGCGTCAACCCAGTTCATCCTTTCGCCACTGTCACTTTTCGCCCACATCAAGCCAGTCGAGCGATCTGTAACGGTACCATCTTGATTATCAACGTAATCCATTTCATAGAGAGTCGTTGTGCCACGAACTGCGCGTACGTAGTTACCTGGTACAAACATATTATCGGAGTCCTGAATTTCTGACCCATCAAAAAACAACCCTGTTTCATAGGATTTGATATGTCCATCGGCAAAATTGAAGCCGAAGCCACCCTGCAGCCCTCCATGAGTGGTGAAATTTTGTACTGCCCCTTTGTTATACACGGTGCTAGACCAAAATGCACCGGCAAAAGGCAAACGCTTATCGTATTCAAAATCGAAGTATTCGGTATCGATATAAGGTTGGCTAACTGCACCGCTCTCGGGCTTCATTAATTCACCATCGAAGTTGGCGAGAGAATAAAGTTCTTTTATGGTAGGAAGGCGCCAATCATCATAGCCGCCGAGGGTCATTGATTCCACGACCGCTGCTGAGTCAGCTAGGTTTCTTCTCGTTGTGTCGTGATCTTGTTGCCACATTAACCCGGTATTCAAATCGGTCACTGTACCATCACCATTGTCTTGATATCGCAAGGGCACGCCTTCATAAGACGCATCTTGGCCTAAATACAAACTGTCACTCGAAGCAGCCAATGGTTTTCCGTTAGTATCAAAATGACCCGTTTGCCCTGTATCTGGTAACTTGGGGAAATCGTCTTGGGCGAGAAGCGGGAATGCTGTCGCAGTCATCAATCCTAAAAGCACTGCTTTACTAAGAACCTTTAACATCTAAATCACCTAATTAGTATTGAGTTGATAAGCCACAGTATTCCCTCAAGCCCAAACTCGATCGTCCTAAAACATAAGTTTGGACGCTATTTTTAGAACTTTTTATATTTTTCCAATATGATATGCGCGAAGAAATAACGGACAGCTTGCCGAAACAAAAACCTTTGTTGTCAACGAGGAAAAGTGAGAGTGGTAGAATTCAATATGACATGGAACCTCGGGGTCATTGCACTGACTCTCTCGGCATTTACCGTCCTCAAGATGCTGAGGCAACCTCAATTCCATCGTGGATATGTGATTATTACGATCTGGTTATTTGTCTTACTCGCTCCATTTACTAGCCACATGCTGGATTTGATAAACGATCACGGTCCACACTTAATGGCTCCGTGGCTTAATCCAGCATTAAACTTATTGCATGGCCCAATCATGCTCATCTATACACAACAGCTAATCAGCAAAGAGTATTGGCCATCGTACAAGTACGTATTTCACATGATCCCTTTCCTGCTCTTCTACGCACTATTCACGCTCTATCAGCCAGACGCCGTTGTTCTACCTGGGTCAAGTTCCAGCTTGTTGGATAAACTGAACTTCATCACTGCTAAACCGGATGTCGTCGAGGGAATGTTGGCGTTTTTTGGTCAATGCAATCTGATCATCTTTATGATCTATTCGGCTTGGACCATTCGCATACTTCGCAAACATAATAGAAATTTATCCACTTATTTCTCCCAGCAAGGGTCGACGATCAGTTTGATTTGGATTTACGTCATTCCCTCACTGTTTGCTTTTTTGGTCTTGCTCAATATCATCAATGAGTCAGGTGATACCTCGTTGCTTGATCCGATGGACGCTCATCTGCTCTCATATCTAACCTTTATTATCGTGTTGTGCGTCTTTGGAGTAGAACAACCTCCGTTACACCAAACTTTGGGTTGGGAGCAACAAGATGAAAGGCAAACCTCATCTCGTAGTGATAATGTCAACGCCCCAACATACGCCCCAGAAGATCTGCAAAAGCTCAATGTACTAATGGCAACGGAAAAGCTCTACTTAAATCCGGACCTGACGATATATCAGCTTTCTCACTCACTTGGGATGCCGAGGCGAGAAGTATCGTCACTTTTAAACAATGGATTGAATAAGAATTTTTTTCAATTCATCAATGAATGGAGGGTGGATGAAGTAAAGCGTCAGCTACAAGATCCGCATACTCGCCGATTCACCTTATTGGATATCGCGCTTAACTGCGGTTTCAAATCAAAATCATCGTTCAACAGCATTTTCAAACAATGCACAGGTATGACACCCTCCGCATATAGAAAGAAAAACGATGATTCTGCCTTGTAATGGCGAGCGCCTTGTCATTTTTTCATCATCTTCGCCAGATCGGCAAAAGGATTGTAGGTCGCGCTTTGGTGATCATCTTCACCAGGCTGGACTTCGCTGCCATAGCGATCGTGCTCTAGGTATTTACTGTGCTCATGATCGTGGCAGTAGAGACAAAGCAGCTCCCAATTGCTGCCATCTTCCGGGTTGTTAGTGTGGTCGTGATCTTTGTGGTGCACGGTGAGTTCACGAAGATTGGAGTAAACAAACTCTCGGGCACAACGGCCGCATACCCAAGGATAAAGTTTCAGCGCTTTTTCACGATAGCCCGCTTCTTTGCGCGCATAACCGGCGCTGGTTCCGTAGTAATCTGATGACATGTGTGTGTCTCGGTGGAAAAAGAACGTGTTGATGGTATCACGCGGACACTGATGAGACAGTGATTTAAACTTGATCGTGCTTCTCAAACCCACCAATTATCCACTTTGCATTTAAATGTAGAGACTATCTAATCGATGATTGGATTGCTCACATTTGTACCGAGTTTCTCACTCTTGCCATTTTGAAAAGCGCTCTAGAAGATAATCGATCGCTAACCTTGCTCTCAATGGCAGGAAGTGACGGTTCTGATAAACAATCCAGCTACTATTACCACTTCCCCAATAAGGCTCCAGAATAGGGACTAATCGACCGGATGAAAGGGCATCGTTAAAACTACTTTTGGGTAGATACGCGATGCCTAATCCTTCGCTGCAAGCCTGTAAAACAGTGTGGACATTGTTGCTTTTCCATCTCCCCTGAACTTTGACGCCATCTAAGGGCTTTCCATCCTTTTCAAACAACCAGACATCCTTATTGGCAATGATGCAGCTATGCTGCTTTAGCTGCTCTGGATGAATAGGCAGACCATGTTCATCAATATAGTGCTGGCTGGCTGCTGCTGCCATGGGTCGATCAACGAGTTTTCTCGCGACCAAACCCGAATCACTCAACCGTCCATAACGGATGGCAAAGTCAAAACCATCTTCAATAAAATTGACCATACGGGTGTTGAAGTTAATTTCTACGGTGAGATTGGGATGCAGTTTCGCGAATTCCATCAGAGCAGGAGCGACATAGTTTTCAGAAAATGCGCCAGCGGCACTAACGCGCAACATACCACTTAACTGAGTTTGCTGTGTCGTAAGCTGTTCGTTCGCTTGTTGGAGCCCAATCACTAGCTCTTTGCATTGCTGGTAATACGCTCGACCGGCCTCAGTTAAGCTCACCATCCGTGTTGAACGAGCTAACAACGCCACACCCAGTCGTTCCTCTAATTTCGTCACTTGGCGGCTAACGTGACTCGTACTGCAACCTAATTGGGGTATTGCGCCCATTTCTACGAAAAGTTCCATGACATTGGTTAAGTTACTGTATTTGTTGGTTTTTATTGCAAGCTAGGGCGTGTTGATCTTTGCTGTACATTTCGTATTCAGCAATACATCGGTAGCCACATTAACATGAATGCCAGAGATAACATGCTGACATAATTCCTTTCTAGCTTGTCATATATACTTGAAATAGCTCGATAATGCTTAATTCTCGCAAAGGCATTTTCAACCAGGTGACGATACTTGTATAGACACCAATCCATACTGCCTTTGTCTATATCTTGCCCGTAATTGCGTTTAGCAATTACCGTTTCTCCGCCATATTCCTTAACAAAAGTACGGAAAGGTTCGCTGTCATATCCTTTATCACAAACGATGGTATTAACTTCATCGAGTTGTTCAACTAAGCTTTTGGCATGCACTATATCGTGCCGTTGGCCTTCTGATAAATCAAAGCAAATCGGCAGGCCACCACTATCCACAGCTAAGTGAATTTTGGTTGAGTTGCCCCCGCGGCTTTTTCCTATTTGCTCTGAGCTTTCAGTAGCTGCACCTGTGTACTATGTTGATGCGCTCGAACTATAGAACCATCGACAAAGACCCATTCAAAATCAGCCATGCTAGATAAGCTTTTGAAAAGGTAATTTAAAACCCCTTTCCTTGACCAAAGATTAAATCGTCTGTAAACGGTACTCCACTCTCCGAACTCAGAGGGTAGATCTCGCCAAGGAATACCTGTTCTCATTCGATAAAGTATTCCTTCAAAGGTCATTCGATGCTCAGTTTTATCGTAAATGCGACCTGTACTTTTCATCACTTGAAGTAGCAGTTCCCATCGCATATCAGTTAGTATTGTTCTTGGCATGGTATCGATTATGGTTTTACTTTTGGCGAAGCAAATTATAACTCTTTACCATGCTGTTCAAAAATCACGCACGAAAGATCAACACGCCCTAACCAGTTCACGATTTTCTTTTCGTACTTTAGCGATCGTAGATCTACTACACCCGAGCAATGTCTGTATCTGTGACCAACTCTTTCCCTCTCCCAAAAGAAGAGAGATGTTAGATCTTAGTTGCTCATCGGGTTTACGTCCTTGATACCTCCCTAGAGCTTTCGCTTTTTCTATTCCCTGAGTTTGGCGCTTGCGGCGAGTCTCATAATCATCTCGAGCCATCGCTGCAGCTAAATCGATCATAAATTCAGTAAGTACTTTCGAGATCATGGAGCCGTCAGAATTATCATGGAGAACGGGATGAGTCATCGGTTGATTAAGGGGTCTGAAGCCCAATGGAACGAAAACGTACGCTAAGCTTCTTACCCCGCTGAGCGCTCACTTGCCAACTTCTTAGCAACCCGTATTACTGTACGACCTGAAACATTGGTAAGTTTGGCGGTATCACTGATACTCAGCTTGTTGACTACTCGTAGCTGATAGATTTTTTCGTGTAGTTCTGAATCGGCTTGCCGCCCTCTGTATTTCCCTTCCTCTTTGGCTTTCTTTATTCCTTCAGCCTGACGGCGGCGGCGATCTTGGTAAT
>NZ_JCBDGH010000095.1:0-27200 GCF_059833955.1 Vibrio sp. R15-SG3-ISO1A | reverse complement strand
TGTGATACCGCCGAGTGAGTTCGCGGCAATGTAGCCACCAATCGCTTGACCAAACGCAGCGCTGCTCAGCTCTTCAACCATATAAGCGACGGCGACAGAGGCAAAGGCCGCCAAGGCGATGCCCATCATCGCGCGCAGTAAAACCAAGCCCAGCAGAGACTCAGTATAGAACATGGCGAGACCAATCACGGGCATCGCAAACAGGCCAAGCAACATAACGCTGCGTCTGCCGGTGGACTCGGATGCGACCGCCCAAGGCACAAGAAAAAAGGACAGCGCTAGGGTGCTGGCTGCAAAAATCCAGTTCACTTGGGTTTCTGACACGCTGAAATGACCGGCCATAAAAGGCAGCATGGGCTGAAAAAGGTAGAGATTACAAAACACCAGAAAGGAGCCCAGCGCTAGGCTGAAAGTCACTCGTTTGTACGCAGGGCTAGACAGTTCAATCATGGTTACTCGTATGGATGTGATCAGTCAGGAGAGTGTGATCACATTATCAGTCTCATCTTGATTTATAAAATATATTAAAAATATCGTTGTCATATGTTTTTGATCTCATTAAGACGGCCAGAGGAGTGCCATTTTGGAGAGTAAACCTTTGCGTTATTTTGTGGCGGTGGCTGAGCATGGTCACTTTACTCAAGCCGCCAAAGCCTTGCACATTGCACAGCCTGCCCTGAGTATCGCGATTCGAAAATTTGAGCAGACGCTGGGTGTTGAGCTGTTTCGCCGCGAAGACCGTCGCATCTCCTTAACCCCAGAGGGAGAGGTGCTCTACGAGCATGCCAAACGAATCATCCAGCAACTAGATGACGCCAAATTGGCTATTGATGAGATGAAGGGACTGGAAAAAGGCGAAGTCAGGCTTGGCGCTCCGAGTATGATGGGGTCCTATTTTTTTCCGCGCATTATGATGGCGTTCAAAAGCCACTATCCCAATCTTAAATTGACGCTGGTGGATGCGGGGGCGCGATCGGTGCGGCAAATGTTACTCGAAGGTGAGCTGGATATTGGCGTGATTGACAGTGAAAATGTGCCCGAGGACTTAGCCACCGATCATTTGCTGGATTCGGAAATGGTCGCGGTGGTCAGCCCAACGCATCCGTTTGCCCAGCGACAAGCGATCGATTTTGATGAGTTTTTTGAGCACGAACTGGTGCTGTTTAAGCCCGGCTATTTTCACCGTGGATATCTGGAGCAAAAAGCCAAAGCGTGTCAAAAGCCGCTCAAATTCTCGTTTGAGACCAACTTGTTGCCGATGATTCTTAGTATCGTCAAACAGGAATTTGCCATTACCGCTTTACTGGAGTTGGTGCCTGAGCATGAAAAAGCGATCGTGGGTGTGCCATTCACACAACCGGTCACTGTCAGCTTAGCGCTCGCTTGGCGCAAGGATGGCTACCTCTCAATTGCGGATCGAACCTTTATCGACTTCGTAAAGCGTTATGTATGATGGACGAATAAGGATAACAAAACACTCAACAAAGGACGTGTATGCGCATTGCCATTCATCAGCTCAACACAACAGAACACTTAACACCGCTAAAGATTGAACGATGGGAGATTGAAGACGGCCACTCATGGGGCGTATTCAGCTCTGAAGGCGATATCGGATCGCAACTGGGCGCACTGCTTTGCGGCGATGCCCCCTTTGAAGGCGTTCAGGATGCGGTTGACAGGAGTGAAGGCCGCGTTGCACAAGTCTCGCTAGCGAGCCAGCAGCAATTACTCGAAGAAGAAATTGCTAATGATGACACCGATTTTCTCGACAGAATCGATAGTGGGACGAGCGTTGAAATCTTGGTTAAACAGCAGTGTGATGATCTTGAGTATGCCAATCAATTGATGAGTCAGCTCGATTTGTGCCATTTAGCCAACAGTGGTTTTCGTCAGTTGTCGACGGGAGAAACTCGCCGCGTGATGTTGGCGCGCGCACTGGCCAGCAAGCCTGATCTGTTGGTACTCGATAATCCGTTCTCCGGTCTGGATGTGGCCCATCGTGAGTCGCTGTCGACAACGCTGGCAGAAATGGCGCAACAAGTGCAGATTATCGTCACCTTCAATCGTGAAGAAGATTTGCCCCCTTGGATTGACCAAGTCGCGCTGTTTCATCACGGACAATTGGAGAGCACGATGACCTCCGCCGCTTGGCATGCGCACCCAGTGATTGCTCAGTTGCAATCGCAATCAGAGCAACAAAGCGAGCACATGTTGGCGTTGGTGCGTAAACATCAGCACAGCAATGATCTGCCCAGTCCAGTGTTTGCCATCAAGGATGGGGAGGTCGCGTACACCGACAAAACCATCTTCACCCAGCTCAATTGGCAAATCGATAAAGGTCAACATTGGCAGATTAAAGGTCCAAATGGTTGTGGTAAAAGCACACTGCTCGGGCTGATTTTTGGCGATCACCCTCAATGCTACTCCAACGATATTACCATTTTCGGCCACCAGCGCGGCAGCGGTGAAACCATCTGGCAAATCAAGCAGAACATCGGCATGGTGTCCTCTTCATTGCATCTGCAGTATCGAGTCAGTTGCAGCGTACTGGACGTGATTCTCTCGGGCTTTTATGACTCCATCGGCCTCTATCAGCAGCCGAGTAAACGTGAGCTGCAAACCGCACACGAATGGCTCGCCATGCTCCACATGACCGACTGCGCCAAGCGCTCGTTCCGTGAGCTGGATTACGGCCAGCAGCGATTGGTGTTAATCGCTCGCGCGCTGGTGAAACAACCCGCCCTGTTGATTTTAGATGAGCCCTATCAAGGACTTGACTACTTAGGGCGTCGGTTAGTGAAAAACAGTTTAGAGATGATCGCGCGTGAAAATCTTAGCCAACTCTTGTATGTCTCGCACTATGAGGCCGACAAGCTGGAGGCGATCCGCAATGAGCTCAGCTTTGAGTTTGATGAGTCGATAGGCTGTTATGTCCCTCGGGTTGTTATTGGTTAATTAAGCAAGTGGCGCATAAACGGCGTGTGTCACCCTGACAAACGGGCTCGGCTCATCTACGCTTAAGATAGTCTTATTATTCAGGGAGTAGCGTCGATATGATGCGGTTTTCTGCGGCCATGGTGGCCACGGTGTTAAGTTGTGTGACGTGGGCGGCGAAGCCGGAGTTCGTGACTCTTTATTTGGATGCAGATAGGACAGGGCACCTTGAATCGGCGCAGTCGATTGAACAAGGTGTGAAAGTGGCACTGGCGGAGGTCGATAACCAACTCAACGGCGTACCTGTGCGCTTTGTCGTGCGTGATCACAGAGGCAACGTCAAACGCAGTAAGCGCCATATGGATGAGTTTTTGCGCGATCCCAATGCCCTAGTGTTTGTCGCAGGGATGCACTCTCCGCCGTTGATCAAATACCGTGATTTTATCAACCAGCAAGGCATGTTGACGTTGGTGCCTTGGGCTGCAGGAACGCCAATCACCCGCTCACTCGAAAGTGATCAGAACTTTATTTTTCGACTCTCTGTCGATGATTCCAAAGTGGGCGGATTTCTTCTCAACGTCGCTTTTGAGCAGGGTTGCACAGTACCCCACCTAGTGCTTGAAAACACCGGCTGGGGCAAATCAAACTACAAAGCGATGATGCGCGCGTTGCCCAGTGATGTGGATGCTGAGGTCAAGGTCTCTTGGTTTGACTGGGGCATACAAGCGTCAGACGCGCGAAACATCGTTCGCCAAGCACAACAAGACAAGGCGCAATGTTTGCTTTTGGTGGGTAACGCTCGTGAAGGCAAAAATATTGTTGATGCGGTGGCCGAGCTCAATGCCTCCCTGCCCGTGTACAGTCACTGGGGAATAACCGGCGGACAGTTCGCGCAAAATGTGCCGTTTGAGGTGCGAGAAAAAGCGCAACTGACCTTTGTTCAGTCTTGTTTTAATTTTTACAGCAACGCGCTCACGCCATTCCAAGCAGGGGTGTTTGAGCGTGCAAGCCGCTTGTTTCCGGAGCAGTTTACATCAACCAATATTCAAGCGCCGGCGGGTTTTGTCCATGGTTATGACCTGACACGCGTTCTCATCGCAGCAGCAAACCGCATCGAGTGGCAACAGGAGATGCCTGCCAACCGACGCGCATTGAAAGTCGCCCTAGAGTCACTAGAGACGCCGGTGCAAGGTTTGGTCAAACGCTACCAACACCCGTTTAGCCCGATCTCTAGGGAGAACATGGATGCACATGAAGCCTTATCGGCACAGGATTTGTGTATGGCGATGTACGACGAGCACGATGGCGTCAAATTGCGCTTGACCGACTCTCAGTAGCAGGCAACAAATAACAATAACAACAAGGGATGCATCCAAAGCAGTTCCCGAGGAGCAATATAGTGAATCCAGTTTGGTTAGGGCACGCTCAATGCTAAAGTTTGACAAAAAAAATGGCATGCAACTCTTCACCCTGTTTATCTTGTTGGGCGCGAGTGTCTTTTTTCTCACCAGTTTTTTGTTTGTTCAGCATCAAGCACAGCAAACGGCGCAAGTGGTGATTAACGAGAGTTTAAAAAGCAAATTTTCCACGTTAGACAGTTATCTCAAGACCTATTTAGAGTCGAGACGAGATCGCTTAGCCAACATCGTAGAGCAGCCGATTCTGCTAGGCGCTGTGTTGGAGGGCGTTGCTGACTCCGCGTCCTTCTCGGATAAGTTGGCTCGCTTTAAACCGGTCGATTCACAATCTTTCGTCAACGTGTATGACTTTGTGGGTGATAAAGTTTACTCCGAAATTGTGTTACCGCAGGCGGTGAGCACGTTTATCGCTCAGGAGGTGGCGAGTGGTCAGTTGCTCGAGTCGGTCTCCTATTCGATTTTTTCTCATCATGACGCGGATTTTCTGCTCGTAACCCTACCTGTCAAATACAACGGTTACTCAGAGGGCATCGCCGCCTACGTCACGCCTCTAGAAGGCACGGAGTTTTTCAGCGGTTTTGGCCATGATGATGCGCGATGGTTTGGCATCCGCCAAGCGCAGTTTGACTGGCGTATGGCCTCGCCTTTCCCTTGGGCCATCGCCGAGCGCCCGATTACTGATACCACCTTTACCTTGCTCTACAGTTATTCACCGAGTTTGGTTGAGGATGTCAAACGAGAGTTTGTGCAAAGCCTATTGACCGGGATGATTACCGCGACCGGTGTGGCGCTCTTTGTGCTCTATTTTTTGGGGCGTAAGGTGCTGGTCTCGCCATTTCAAGCGTTATATCGCTCGGAGCAGCAGCTACTGCGCCAATCGGAAGAGCTCAAAAGAAGAGAGGCAGAGTCTGCACGCTTAGCTCGGGTCGCGAAGTACATGCGTGATGCGGTGGTGTTTGCGGATATCAATGGCCACATTCTTTGGGTCAACAGTGCTTTCGAGCGCTTAACGGGCTATCAGCAGCAAGAATTGATCGGTAAGAAACCCGGGGATGTCTTGCAAGGTCCGCTTAGTGATCGAGAGGTGATCAGCCAGATTCGCACCGCAATTCATAACCGAGAGCAGGGCTTTTTCGAGTTGGTCAATTACAACAAAGCGGGGCAGGCGTACTGGATTGAACTTGCCTTGACGCCACTGTATGACAAAGATGACCAGATTGAGGGCTTTATGGCGGTCGAACGTGACATTACCGAACGCGTTGAGCTGCAAAAGTCACTCAAGCAAAAAGCGCAGGAAGCCAACGCGGCCAGCGTCGCCAAATCGAAATTCCTTGCCGCGATGAGCCACGAATTGCGCACCCCAATGAACGGGATTTTAGGGGTGGGTGAGCTGCTACAGCAAGGAGACCTTACCGACGAGCAGCACGACTACATGGCGACCTTGCTCGATTCCGGTCAACATATGCTGGCGGTACTCAATGACATCCTCGATTTTTCTAAAATTGAGGCGGGTAAGCTGAAATTGGTGGCAACGGACGTGGAGATCGCCCCTTTTGTCGCCAAGTTCAGTCAGCTTTATCAGCCGTTATGCGAGGAGAAAGGGCTGAGTTTTCGTGTCGATAGCACCTTACCAGTGGATTTAGTCATTCGGGTAGACGAGACCCGATTAACCCAGATATTGCAAAACTTGCTCGGCAATGCCCTGAAATTTACCGCCGAGGGCGGTATTGATTTGTCTTTGTCACTCTCTGACTCATCCGAAACGATGCAGATCCGCATTAAAGACAGTGGTATTGGCATCAGCCAAGACAAGCAACGGGTGATTTTTGCGCCGTTCAGTCAGGCCGAGTCGGATACTACGCGCCGCTTTGGCGGTACTGGGCTTGGTTTGTCTATTGTCTCTGAACTGGTGGGTGCAATGGGCGGTGAAATACGAGTAGAGAGCGAACTCGGTCACGGCAGCGAGTTCATTGTCAGCTTACCGATAATACGCACTGCAGCGCAGCAAGAGGCGGTGTCTACTGAGGCTGTCGTCAGTGATTACTTGGGTGATGGAATGCGCGCCTTGATTGTCGAAGACACACGCATGAATGCCTTGGTGCTGTCGCGGTTTCTTTCTAAGCTCGGGTTTGAATGCGAGGTGGCGGTTAATGGGGTTGAGGCAGTAGAAAAAGTCAAGTCTGAGCACTTTGAGGTGATTTTTATGGACAACCACATGCCAGAAATGGACGGTATTCAAGCCTCTCAAATTATTACTCAGCTTAATCTGCAAACCCCGCCAGTGCTGATTGGTTGCACCGCCGATGCGTTTGAAGAGACGCGAGAAAATATGATTGCCGCCGGTTGCCAAGAGGTGATCACGAAACCGATCAATTCTCAGCAGCTTAATCGAGTGCTTGCTCAGGTGATGCCCAAGTAGAAACAGCGGTACTATTTTCCGCTGTACATGCGCTCGAAGTTTTTTGGATTCCAACCGATCATGTAACGATCGCCGATTTTCAGTACCGGTAAGGAGCGAGCGCCAATGGCGTCGAGCTCTTTGCGACCGCGCTGCATTTTCGCGTTGGTCAAACGATATGGGTAGCCTTTCTCTTCCAAGTATCGTTGAGCATCTTTGCAGTGCGGGCACTTATCTTTGACGTAAAGCACGAGGCGTTTCATGGGGTTTCTCCAGTGAGGTTGATCGCGATGAGTGTAATGAAAAGTCAGTGAATGACAAGGGCGAATAGGCTAGACTAGCGCCTTTTCGTCAACTCGGTAGAGCGATGAGTATCAATCCCGCATTAAGGTATGTGCAAGGTTATCCGCCACATATCGTTGATCAAGTGGCGCAACTGGTAGATTCCGGCAGACTGGCGACCTGGTTTCACCAGCGTTACCCTAACAATCACACCATTAAGAGTGAAAAGGCGCTGTTCGATTACACCATGGCGTTGAAAAACCGCTATATGAAGAAAACCGCGCCGCTGAGCAAAGTGGTGTACGACAATAAAATCCACATCATCAACAATGCGCTTGGCCTTCATACCTATGTGTCGAAAGTGCATGGCGGAAAAATCAAATCAAAGAATGAAATTCGCATCGCTCGCGTATTTCGAGAGGCACCTGAGCCGCTATTGCGCATGTTGGTGGTGCACGAACTGGCGCACTTGAAAGAGAAAGAGCACAACAAAGCCTTCTATTCGTTGTGCTGCCACATGGAGCCCGACTACCATCAACTGGAACTCGACGCTCGATTGTTTATGATTTATCTCGAGACCCGAGACGAGCCGACGAACTAGGCATAAACGCCTGGTTGTTGATCACTCACAACACGTTACGCATTACAGATCATGGCTACACACCGTAAAGATTCGCACCCTTCGACCAAACGTGCGCCGAAAACACGAAATAGCGCTGCTCAGTCTGAGCCCAAGCATCGCTCGAGTCGTAAGATGACGTTTATAAAGCAGCCAAGCAAGCCGGGATTACATCCTCGCAATAAACACCAAGGACGCTATGATTTTGCCGCGTTGGTCAAAGCGCTGCCTGCGCTGAAACCGTATGTTATTACCACCCCAGCCGGTGACAAGAGCATTCCATTTTCTGACCCTATCGCAGTGAAGCTGCTCAATAAAGCCTTGTTGGCGCATCACTACCAAGTTAGTGAGTGGGATATTCCTAAAGGGTATCTCTGCCCGCCTATTCCAGGGCGTGCTGACTACATCCATCGTCTTGCTGAGCTGCTTGAGGCGGATGTGCCTGAGGCGAAACACGCGAGCGTGCATGCGTTAGACATCGGCGTTGGCGCCAACTGCATCTATCCGATCATTGGCGCGGTGGATTATGGCTGGCACTACGTTGGCAGTGATGTGGACGAGGTTTCAGTGGACAATGCCAATCAGATCACGAGCGCCAATGGGGTGTTGAAAGGCAAAATTGAAAGCCGATTGCAGCGTGACTCTCGGTTTGTGTTTAAACACATTATCGCCAAAGGCGAGCGTTATGCGCTGACGACCTGCAATCCGCCGTTTCATAAATCCCTTGAAGAGGCGCAGCAAGGCAGCGAGAAAAAACTGGCTAATTTAAGTCGCAATAGGACCAAAAAAGGCAGCAACAAGGCCGCCGCCGCCAATGCACCACGACACAAAACGCAGCAAGGTTCGCCTATACTTAATTTTGGTGGGCAGAAAGCGGAACTGTGGTGTCCGGGTGGTGAAGCCGCGTTTGTGAAAAAGATGGCGTTTGAAAGTCGAGATGTGGCATCGCAAGTCCTTTGGTTCTCCACCTTGATCTCAAAGAAAGAGAATGTCCGTTGGCTGCGTAAAAATCTTGAAAAAGCCGGAGCGCTGGAAGTGCGCGTGGTTGAGATGAGCCAAGGGCAGAAAGTGAGCCGTTTTATGGCTTGGACGTTTCATGATAAAGCCAAGCGCGCCACTTGGTTTGATACCAAACCCCGTTAACCACTGATACCAATAGATGAGGAGGGCATATGGAGTTTGAGATTTATATGCCCTGTGAGCCCAGCTGGATTTGCGATAGCTTTCTTGCGCTGTTCGCGTTGCTGCTGTTGTGGGGACTGGGTTATTTTGTGCTGATCTTGTATCGAGAATACAAAAAAATTCACAAACGAAAATGATCAGTTTATCCGTTCGAGAGCGCTTCTAACTGCTTACGATACTTCTCTTCTAACGCGCTGTTCCCGGCGCGCTCTTCCAACTCGATCAGTAGGGCCAATGAGGCTTGTTGCACGCCAAACTGCTGGTGGAAGTTCATCAAGCGTATTCGCGCTGATGTGTATTCACCTTGCTCTATTTCAAGTTTAGTCAGGCGCAGCAGCGAGGTGACACGGCGCGGGTCGTGATCCAATGTGCGTTTGAAATAACCCATGGCTTGTTCGGGTTTGCCCGCTTTCAATGCACAGAGTGCCGCATTTTCATAGCTGGCGGAAATCAGGTAGTAGTAGGGCTGCTCAATGGCTCGATTAAACAGTTGATCAGCCTGAGGATAGCGTTCTTGTTTGCATAAAAACGTGCCGTAGTTGTTCATTACATTACCGTTTCTCGGGTGCTGTCTCAGCGCCGTTTTATACAGTTTTTCAGCGTCCGCTTCTTCACCGACTTGCTCGAAATAGTGCGCCATCGCCAATTGTGCTCGGTAATAACTTTTATCGTGCTGAAGGGCTTTTTCCAGATTTTCGCGGGCTTTAACCATATCACCCTGCTGTAAGTAACCCATGCCAAGGGCTAAGCGCGCATCGGCTTTTTCTCGTGGGTTGGCATTGAGCTCAGGCTCAGCGTTATTGTCCACCGTGACACAGGCAGAGAGAAGTAACACCAAAGGAAGGAGAAGGGTACGCATATTCGTTCAACTTTTGTGGTTCAGTAACAGATAACAAGCTTGTGCTTTTTTATACCTGATCCCATCTGGTGTTTGCGCCGATGAGTGAGACTCTGCGAGGGGTTTATCAGTTTCTTAGTGTGGGCGGAAAAAGAATGCGAGCGAGGGCGCGCTTGCGCCCTCGTATTCGGTGACAGGGTGTTGCCCTAGACGCGTTAATCGTCTTTGGTGAAGTTGGCTTCGCTGAAGTGATCCAAATCGTATGGCGTTTGCTGGTAGACGCAGTAGTTCAACCAGTTGGCAAATAGCAGGTGTCCATGACTGCGCCAACTTGCGCACGGTTTGTTGTCAGGATTGTTGTTGGGGTAGTAGTTGACCGGAATCGCCGGTTCCATTCCCTCACTTAGATCGCGGATGTACTCATTGTGCAGGGTGTGTGAGTCATACTCTGGATGGCCCGTCACAAACACATTGCGCTTATCTTTGGTAGCCGCCAAGTAAACGCCAGCCACGTCTGAGGTGGCCAAGATGTCGAGATCCGTATGCTCGGCGAGATACTCCGGTGAGAAATCAGCGTAGCGAGAATGCGGTGCTAAAAAGGTGTCGTCAAAACCACGCAGAATGGGGTGAAACTCATGATGAATTTGATGTTGATACACACCGGAGAGCTTCTCTTTGCGAGTGCGCTTAGGCAAATTGTAGAGCAGCTTTAATCCTGCCTGTGCGGCCCAGCAGACGTATAAGGTCGAGGTGACGTGCTCTTTCGCCCAGTTCATGATGGTTTTGAGGTGGTCCCAATAAATCACGTCTTCAAACTGGACCAGACCGAGCGGCGCACCGGTGATGATCAAACCATCGAAATTGCGTTTTTTGATCATCTCAAATTGTCGGTAAAAGTTGTCTAGGTGCTCGGTTGGCGTATTTTTACTCGGGCGATCATCAATGCGCAGCAGTTCAATATCGACCTGCAATGGGCTATTGGACAAGAGGCGTAAAAATTGCGTCTCTGTCTCAATTTTTTTTGGCATAAGATTGAGGATCAACACCTTAAGTGGACGAATTTCCTGCGTAGAGGCACGCGATTCGCTCATGATGAAGATATTTTCCTGACGCAGTACATCAGTGGCAGGCAATTGATCGGGGATCTTAATGGGCACAGCTTTCTCCCTAAGCTCTGTTATGGACGTCTATACATCTAAACTTACCCGAATCAGTATGAGATGTCGATAGCATTTTTAGGCCAAATTGGTTTACTATCTGCGCCTCGAACTTGGTGAGACTATGTCGGCGCAGCCACAGACAAATCAGCGGACATCGGCCGCAAGGGAGTAATAGAGCGGTGAAATTGACCTTAATTCGTGGTCTGCCAGGTTCTGGCAAAAGCACCCTAGCGAAAACACTGCCAGCGGTGCACCTTGAAGCGGATATGTATTTTATCGCTGACGATGGCGTTTACCGCTATGACAAAGCGAAAATTTCCGATGCGCACGAGTGGTGCAGAGCTGAGGTCAAACGTGCGCTGACCAACAAGCAGGACGTGGTTGTCTCCAATACTTTTGTCCAGCGCTGGGAAATCGCGCCGTACTACCGCCTCGCCAAGCAATTTGGCGCTGAGTTTGTGGTGATGGAGTGCACTGGGCAATTTCAAAATATCCACGGCGTTGAGCGCAGTACAATCGAACACATGAAAAAACGGTGGCAGACATGGCAAAGCGATCGCCCGTTGTTGAAATGACCTCTTACGGTATTTACGACCAATGGGACTCCAAATCAAAACATCTTCCTAAAATACAAGCGTTTACCACTAAGGTTCCGGCTGACGAGGACGTCGAGTTTGGCTTTATCGTCAACATCAAAAAAGCCAAAGGTGCGCTGATTGAGTTTTGTATCGATCATCCCGGTATCTTAGGCAAAAAAGGCCAGACGTTAGCGCCTTTCACCGGCGAGTTGCACGTGGGCAGCAACGATTGGGATTTCTACTTGGGCGATACAATTCAACTGCTTCATCCAGACGGCGGTTTAGAGTCGAATTTGGGGCATTGGCACATGAGCATCGAGATGGACGGACGCGTGATTGCACAAAAGACCTTCGATGTGTATGGCCGGGATGAAAATGAGTTTTGGCGCCGCCGAGGTTTTTAAACGCGGCGCTCAAACGTTATCGCGGCGATGTTCACGCAATGCGCGCCAAGCCATGAGGATCCAACCCAGTGCTTGCACCCACAGCAGTGCGTATTGCGCCGCGACTTGATGCCAGTTTCCCCCCATCTGGTTTAAACGCAAGAATGCTTGGATGGCGGGCGTACTAGGAAAAAGCTGCGATAGCCAAACGATGCCATCGGGAATCGCCTCGAGCGGCCAGATAAACCCCGCACTAAAAATCAGCGGCATTGAGCTGATTAATACCACTAGTGTCACCAGCTCTCGTCTTGGTACTATTGTACCCAGCCAAATGCCTATCGCGCAGGATGCCAATAAGAAAGGCAGCAATAGAGTGACAAGCTCGGCAAGGTTTGCCAACTGCGCGACGCCGTGCAAGCGAAAACTCGGCCCGAAGTAATAGCCGCTTAGTACCAAGTAAATACTCGTCAGCAGCACCATTCGTCCCCCTATTAAGGCGAGAGGGCTGACGTTAGACCAATAGCCACGACCATGCTTTTGTGTGCCTTGCATCAACCCCGCTGCCATCGCCAGCGTTTGCTGCAAAATCAGCACAAACACCGCAGGCACCACATAATCGACATAGCCCATTTGCGGGTTAAAAGTGGGTTTGAGGTTGAGCTTGGTGGGCGCGAAGTGATTGGCCGCTGCGCTCAGTGGCTCACCATCAACAAGCAATTTCGCCACTGTGGTTTGCGCCGCTAGCGTGCCACCCGCTTGTCCCAAGCCTTCGACAATGGTGCCGTAGACCAAAAAGTAAGAGGCATCCCCCGCGTAAGCCAAGGTCGGGCTTTTACCTAACATCAGATCTTTATAGAAATGCTCTGGGATCACCAAAATGCCGCTAATATCGCCGCTTAAAAAGGCCACTTTGGCCGCTTCTATGCTTGAGTCACGCCGCACGATGTGCACTTGGGGTGTCGCATCTACCATGCGCTCTAGCTGATAGCTGGTTTGGCTTTTGTCCAAGTTCACCACGCTGATGACTTGCTCGCGTGGGGTTTGGTAAGAGTAGGGCATCGGGTAGAGAAACGAGTAAAACACGACGCCACCAAACACCGTGAGAAGTACCACAGGATTATGCAGCAGCGCCTTTAGCTCCGCTTTCAGCAGTGCGGTAAACGTCATGATTGGTGCTCCTTAAGTTCCGCGCGCGCGTGCCTTTTTGTGTCATTTGCAGCGTTAATAGCACTGTTGAGGTGCTTGCGAGCGAGAAGAAGACACAGCAGCGCTGGTAGCAGATAGCCAAGCAGTGGAGTCAGATGCATCAGTGTGGTGAGCGCCGATGCGCCATAGCTGACTTGGCCCACCTGCGCTTCAATATAGTGACTGATGGGCAAGAGTGAACGCCAAGCTTGGGCGAGCGGCGACATGTCAGAGACCGGGAAAGTGATACCCATAAAGGCAAAACTTGGCGCTGTAAACGCGCCGGCAAAGCTCATCGCTCTCGCGGGATCTAAGGTCAAAAAGAAGAACACACTGCCCATGGCCATACACGCGAGTATGGTCGGCACTTGCGCGGCGAACAACACCCAAAGGTTGCCTTGCATCGGCCACTGTAAGCCCGAATAAAACCAGACTAAAAACGCCACGCCTTGCAGCCAAAATAGTGGAAAGTAGGGCAGTAAAGTGCGACACAGTGCCACGCCCGGCGAAGGCGCTAACCAACGCACTAGGCCATGATCGCGTTGATTGGCGGCCAGCACTAAGAGCGTGCTAACGACAATGACGATTTGCCACAGCGCTGGGATGATCGCGCTGACTAAAAACTGGGCGTAATTGGAATTCTTATTGAACAGCGGAGTGACCTGGGTCGAGACGGGCACAGCGTTGCCCATCGCAGAGAGTAGGGTTGTATTGCCACCGGCGAGACCCTCGAACGTGGCTAACTGCGCATTGAATGTCCCATGCGCTTGGACAAACGCGGCGTTCATCAGTTTGCCAATCAAGATCGCTTGGCTGTTGTAAAACACACTGACTTGCGGGGCGAGCTGTTTCATCGCGTCTTGTTCGAAACGGTTCGGGATCACGGCGTAGGCGTAGATCTCCCCCTGTACCAGTGCCGCTTTCGCCTCACTGGGGCTTTGAAAATGACGCGTCACTTGCATGGTTGAGGTGGCGTCATAGTCGCGTTCAAGTGTGTAAGAGAGCGCACTCTTGTCTAGATTGACCACACCAATAGGCAGATCGCGCGCGATACCTTGGGAAAATATCGACCAGATACACCAAGCGAGTGCGATGGGAATCCAGGTCAAGCTAGCGAGGAGCCACCGATCACGCGTCATGGTCGCCCACTGCTGCGCTATGGCTTGGTGTATCATCATTGCGCGCCTTGCGAGACAGCTGAAGGGGCAATTTCCACAGCGAGACTCATGCCCATCCTCAAGCCTTGTACGGGCTCGCTTGGTCTGGCTTCGACTTCAAAGGTACGTAAATCAAACCCTTGGCTGGCATCGGTTGAGCGCCAAGTGGCAAAATCGCCCATGACCGCGACATGGCTCACGGTGAAGGTTATCTCTTTATCCAACGCAGGAACGTAAGCGTTAAATTGTGTGCCTTTGCTAAAGTAGCGCAGGTAATCTTCACGAACGTTAAACACGGCCCACATATCTTCGGTATCAAGCACAGTGACAACGGGAAAGCCTTGCGGCGCTAACTCGCCGCTTTGCAGCAGCACCTGCGAAACCTCGCCGTCAAACCAACTGTGAATTTGGGTATCTTGCGCGTAGGCTTCTACTTCGGCAACCGCACCAGCGGCCATGCGGGCTTTCTCTGCGGCGGCGACTTTGGTCTCGCTGCGCGCACCTTCTTGCGCCATTTGATACATCTGGTAGGCGGCACTTTCCGTGTATTTTGCCGCATCCCATTGGGTTTTGGCTTCGTCGCGTTTTTGCTCTGCCACCACACCATCATTAAATAGGTTGTTGACTCGAAGATAGGTTTTTTCCATCAGATCGGCGGCGGCTTGCGCTTTGAGCCATTGATCTTTTGCGGCTTGGATTTGTTGCGCACGCGCGCCTTTTTCCGCTTCTTGAGCCAGTGCATCGGCGGCTTTTTCTCCGGCCTTAGCTTGCTCTAATTTTGCCGCGATTTCAGGGCTGTGCAGGGTGAAAATGAGTTGCCCTTTAGTGACATTGTCACCTTTGCGCACCAGCACTTGATCGATACGCCCTGGTACTTTCGACGAAATGCTGTATTGCTGCGCTTCAATCTGACCTTGCAAGCGAACTGGCTGAGGCTGATAGGCGTCGTAAACGCTGTAGCCGACCCAAGATGTCAGAGCGATTGCAGCTGCGGTAAGCAGGTAAGGTTTGGCTTGGTTCATCTTTGATCCTTAACGATTCGACAACGGGATGGCGTTATATTGATACTGTTTAAAACTGTCCATTTCACTCGACAGAGCCAACAACTTGGACAGTGACACAAGGTATTGAAAACTGGCGGCGGCTTTTTGTGTTTCAACACTGGCGACATAGAGCTGGGCATCGACGACATCGGTTGACGTCGAAAGCCCTTGCGAAAAGGCTTTTTCGCGCAGTTTGAGATTCTCCTGCGCCAGTGACAAGCTTGAATCGAGCCCTTGGACCTCTTCTCGCGCTTGCTGCGCTTCTAAATAGGTCTTCTGGACCAGAACGGAGAGATCTTGTTTCGCCTGCGCTTTGAGATATTTAACCTGAGACACCGCACTGTGCGCCGCTTTGACCTGCTCTGAGCGGCCGGAGGTGTCAATCAGAGGCACATTGACACCAACGCCCACGAGCCACTCGGGTTTCAGCTGACTTGCGAGGGAATCATCCTCATACAAGCTGTAGTCGCCATAGAGGTACACTTCTGGGTAGTAACGGCCTTTTTCCGCTTTGATCAGGCTGTTGGCTTGCTTCTCTTTGGCGTCAAGCAGAGCGAGGCCTGGGTAGGTGGCTAACGTGCGGTCGATAAACAGATCCAGTGGCGGCAGGCTTGGATTTATAAACAAGTGGTCTGAGGGCTCGACGCCGTCGGTTTGGTTGAGAATTTTCGTCAGCGCCGCTTGGGCGATATCGAGATCCTTTTGCGCCTTCTTGCGCTCAATCACGGCTTTGTCCAACGCGGATTCCGCTTGCAGCCTTTCGACGCGGGCGATTTGCCCTTGTTGTTCGAGCTTGAGTGCGTTGTCTCTGTGTTTGGTTAGCCCTGCTTCCACCAGTTGTCGGGTGTGCAGTACGTCTTGTGTCAATAAAACGGAAAAATAGTATTTACTGAGATCTTCAAAGCGCGCTTGGGTTTCCATTGCTAGCTCACTCTTTGCCTGTTCGCTTTTCCCTTGCGCGGCGCTTTGCGCGGCATCGATGCGACCGCCAGTAAAGATTGGCCAAACGGCGCGAATGGAGGAGGAGAATATGTCGCGCTCGGTGATGGTAGAGGTCACGCTTCCGAGCTGTGAGACCAATCCACCGAAGGTGGGGCCAAGGTTGGGCATCGTTGCCCCTGTGCTGTCAAAGAGCTGCTCACCAGACAGGGTCACGTCGGTATCGAGGCGTGTGTAGTTGGCGCCTAGGGTGACAGACGGCAAATTTAGGCTATCGGTTGCGGAGTGCAGCGCTTGGTAACGGTCAACATTCGCGCGCGAGGCCGCGAGTGAGTGGTTCTCTTGTTGGAGCAGCGTCCACGCTTGTTCAAAACTGATCGGTGCAGCGTGCGCCACGCTAGACACTGCGCCGCAACAGGCGAGCATCAAAGCTAAAGGGCGAATAGGCATGACGTGTGCGGTCCTCGCTTAAATGAAAGTGATAAATTAGAGTCTATACTCTAATTTTTGTTCAAGCAATCCATCTATGAGGTTTGATGCGTAAGGAAATTAATGCGTAAGGAAAGAAAACGAGGGCGATAACGCCCTCGGGAGAAAACAACGTTCGAATGACTACTTTCGACTGACTACTGCTCAATCTGTTTTGGCGAACCTTTCAAGGCTTGTAACAGTTTGACCAGTAGTGGGCTGAGTAGCACGAGCGCGGCGAGCACGGTAAAGGTGAAGGTGATAGGGCGTTCCCAAAGGAAGCTCAGCTCACCATCGCTAATCATCAAAGCGCGGCGTAAATTCTCTTCCATCAGGCCGCCAAGGATAAAGCCAAGCAGCAGCGGCGCGAGTGGGAAGTTGGCTAAACGCAATGCGATGGCACCAACGGCAATCAGCAACATGATGAACACATCCATGGTGTTAAACGAGACCAAGTACACACCGGTTATCGAGAAAAATAAGATCATCGGTAGCAGCACGGTGCGCGGCACGGCCAGCAGGCGTGAAATGTAAGGGATCAGCGGTAAGTTCAAGATCACTAACACGATGTTGCCAAAGTACATTGAGATAATCACCGACCAAAACACATCCGGATGCTCAACAAACAAACGCGGCCCCGGTTGAATTCCATAGGCGAACAGCGCACCGAGCATGATGGCGGTGGTGCCCGAACCCGGAATACCCAGCGTTAACAACGGCACAAAAGAACCACTCGATGCGGCGTTGTTGGCCGACTCCGGCGCCACCAGACCACGAATGCTGCCTTTACCGAACTCTTCACGCTTCTCTTTTGGCGCTAAGTTTCGTTCCATGCCATAGCTAAGAAACGCGGCAATGGTTGCCCCTGCACCCGGCAATACACCGGTGAAAAAGCCCAAAATGGAAGAGCGAATCGAGACTGGTGCCACTTCTTTGATCTCTTCCTTGGTCACTTTCATGCTGCCGATGTCGCTCATCTTACTTTGCTCTTCGTTGCGGGTATCTTGCTCCGGTTTGAGAATACCCATTAAAGTTTCACCGAGTGCAAAAGTGGCCATGGCAAGCAGAAGAAAGCTAAAGCCATCCATTAGATCAGTTAGGCCAAAGGTGAAGCGTTCAACGCCGACGCCTTTATCAATTCCGACGGTAGAGAGCATCAAACCGAGGACCGTCATCATCCATGCTTTGATCACTTGTCCTTTGCCAGCAAACGCCGCAACAGCGGAGAGGCCAAGCAGCATCAAGGCAAAATAGTCGGAGGATTGGAAACTCAGCGAGACGCTCGCGAGCGCAGGCGCGGCAACCAACAGCATGATGGCCGAGAGCGTACCGCCCGTAAATGACGAGTAAGCCGCAAGCGCAAGGGCTTTTCCTGCTTGACCTTTTTGTGCCATAGGATAGCCATCAAACGCCGTCACAACGGTGGATGAGCAGCCCGGTGCGTTAATCAAAATCGAGGAGGTGGAGCCGCCAAACACTGCGCCGTAGTAGACGCCCGCCATCAAGATCAGTCCTGATGAGGGATCGAGTCCGTAGGTGATGGGGATCATGAGGGCGATGGCTGAAATCGGGCCAAGGCCAGGAAGCATGCCGATAAACGTACCGACAAAACAGCCGACGATGACCATCATTAGGTTCATCGGCATCACGGCGGTCGAAAGACCTTGTAAAATTCCGTCTAACATGGGATTTCCTTACTGATTACGACCACATAGTGAAGATAACGCCCGGCTCGAGATAGATATCCAGCCCTTGGGTAAGAAGAAGATAAAACGCAATCACAAACGGGAATGACGCGCCAAACAAGACCGCTTTGCGTCTCTCGCCAAGCAAGTAAAAGCCGGCAAGCAAGAAAAAGCCGGTCGCCAAGACAAAGCCAAGGTAGGTCAGACCGACGCCGTAAAGCGCCATCAGGACTAAAAAGCCAATCAGTAACTTCCAGTTGAAATCCAGTACAGCGCCACTTTGGCTGTCTTTTTTGCCCATCACCAGAAGCAAGAGCGCCAAGCCAATACCGGCAAACGTCAGCAGTGTGGGTAGGGTGCGCGCGGTAAAAGGTTCGTATTCATCACCCGGAAACATCGGGATCTGGGTGGTTTGGTAGCCGTAGCATAGGCAGACAATCAGAAATATCATCGCACCAACACGATCACGGCACAGCAGGTTCTCTTTGCTAAAGATGCTGCCTTGGTTGAAAGAGTTCGTTGGTAAGTCCGACATAGCCAACTCCATTTGAGTTATCGAAACGCTGCATCAATCGAGCCATACTGAGTAGAGGCTGGATACGATGTGCGTTGGATAAAGTAGAAAAAAGCCGTACTAGAGGGTTAATGAGCAACATATTCACTAACAATGGCCTTTCTCTCTAAGTGGAATTTGGAGTGAAAGGCCAACTGTTCAACACAAACAGCGGAGATTGTCTAAGGTTCTCAAGTACGGCGAAAACAAGGGTGGTAGACCCGCTACCGACCCAAACATGGCGGCGTATTACTTGAGGAAGCCAAGCTCACGCATCAAATCGCCCATCTGTTTCTCTTGGTCTTCAAGGAAAGCGTAGAACTCTTTGTCCGCTTTGTAGTTGTCGATCCAACCGTTACGGTCACGCACGACTTTCCACTCATCGGTTTGATACATTTTGCTGAGGGCGGCATTCCATTCATCAATCTTCGCTTGGCTTGCGCCAGGGGCTGCGAAGAAGCCACGCCAGTTGGCAAAGACTGTTTCGTTGCCATATTCAGTGAGCGTCGGAATATCCGGTGCTGCGTCTAAACGTTTAGGCGCTGTCACCGCGAGGATTTTAACTTGGCCAGATTTCGACATCTCCAGCACTTCGCCAAGGCCGGTAGATAAGAGCTGTGTTTCACCAGAAAGCAGCGCGGCCATGGCTTTGCCGCCTGCATCATAAGCGATGTAGCGAACGGTTTTTGCGTCAAACCCTTCACCTTTAAAGGCGGCTGCGACCACCAAGTGGTCCATGCTGCCGCGTGCAGAGCCGCCAGCGATTTTGACTTTACGTGGGTTAGACTCAAACTCTTTAACCACATCTTCCCAAGTGTTGTAGCCTGAATCGACCGAGGTCACGATGGCACCGTAATCGGCAATGGTCGCCGCGACGGGCGTGAGATCACGAAATGATTGCGGGAAAATACCGGTCAGAGAGCGCACCACGATAGGGGTGGAATTGACCATCAGAGTGTCTTCTTGACGCTCAGCGGTTTCAATCAAATGCGCAATGGCTTTACCGCCGCCGCCACCAGAGAGGTTTTGGAACGAGACGTTGTCGACAATCTCAGATTTGACCAACACGTCACCAGTGCCACGCGCCGTCATATCCCAGCCGCCACCGGCGCCACCAGGGATCAGAAAGTGGATTTTTTCCACATCCGCCGCCCATGCACTGAATGAGAAAGACGCAGCGATGATCGACGCTGCAAGAGTGGGTTTGAGTACCTTAAACATGATTCACGTTCCTTATGTAGGCAGAACTTCTCTTTGGAAGTCTCGTTATGGTTATGGGTTATCTCACTAAAGCGAGCGCTGTTATCGAGCCTTGTCTTGCTGGGCGATACCAGTACCTGCTTGTTGGATGCCTCAAGGTTAATGACATGTTACAAGTCTGTCTGCGTTGCGCGTATAAAAATAATATTGGGCATAAAGCGAATTAAGTTCATAAAGTTCACGGATGTCGATGGGGGTGTTTACTATTCAACATTGTCGACACTGAGTGATTTTGTGGCAGTAAAAATGGGCTTTTACTTATACCTTAGTCTAAATTGTCGACAATATGATTGATTGTCGACAATTTGAGCGTTATGGTGAAAACATCAACGAAGACCTCCAACACTCTGTGGAGGGCGTCACCCAGAAATGATCGAGAGACCGATGAACATCGCTAGAGAGTTTGAACTCGCCAACGGCCCAAGCAAAACGAAGCCAGCTACTGAAAATACCAAATCCCTGACACTCACCGAGAGCCTTGTCGAGGACATTGTCAGTGGTGCGATTGCTCCGGGCAGCAAAATATCGGAGCCAGAACTGGCGAAACGATTTAACGTTAGCCGCGGGCCTTTGCGTGAGGCGATTATGCGTCTTGAAGGGTTGGGATTGATTGAGCGTATCCCGCACGTCGGAGCGCGCGTGATCACCTTTTCACCGGAAAAACTGATTGAATTGTACGCAGTACGCGAGGCGCTCGAAGGAATGGCGGCCAGATTAGCCGCGCGCCACATGACACCACAAGATATTGCCGGCCTTGAGCAACTGCTGAATGCTCACTCTCATCATATTGAAGAAGTGGAAGGCGCGTCCTACTTCCACCAACACGGCGATTTTGATTTCCACTACCGCATCATTAAAGCGAGCCGTAATCGACACCTCATCAATTTGCTTTGTAATGAGCTGTACCACTTATTGCGTATGTATCGCTACCAGTCTCCGCGCGCGCAATCGCGACCAAAAGAAGCGCTGGCGGAGCATCGACATATCCTCCAAGCGATTGCCAACCGTGACGAAGAGTTAGCGGAAATGCTGATGCGTCGCCACATTTCAGGCAGTCGCCTTTTGATTGAACAACAAATACTCACGGACTAGAGGAAGTGACTATGAGTCTCACGCCCGGAGCCAAGTTTCGGCTCGCCCTACAGCAAAATCATCCGCTCCAGATTGTCGGAACCATCAACCCTTATTGCGCCATGATGGCGAAGAACTTAGGTCATCAAGCCATATATCTATCTGGTGGGGGCATTGCTAACGCCTCTTATGGCTTACCAGACCTTGGCATCACGACATTGAATGATGTGCTGGTGGATGTCGACCGCATCACTAATGCGTGCGACTTGCCACTGTTGGTGGATATCGATACCGGATTTGGCGGCGCGTTTAATATTGGCCGCACCATCAAAGCGATGGAAAAGGCCGGTGCGGCAGCGGTGCACATGGAAGATCAAGTGGCGCAAAAACGCTGCGGCCATCGACCGAACAAGGCGATCGTTAGACAAGAAGAGATGGTCGACCGAGTCAAAGCGGCGGTGGATGCGCGCAATGACGATCAGTTTGTCATCATGGCACGCACCGATGCATTGGCTGTCGAAGGCATTGACCGCGCGATTGAGCGGGCGATTGCGTGTGTGGAAGCGGGTGCGGACATGATCTTCCCCGAAGCGATGACAGAGTTGGCACAGTACCGACAGTTTTCTGCTGCGCTTGAAAGCGCTACGGGGAAAAAAGTACCGATTCTGGCGAATATCACTGAATTTGGTCAAACGCCGCTCTACAGCTGTGAAGAGCTAGGCCAGTCGAATGTCGACATGGTGCTCTATCCACTGAGTGCGTTTCGCGCCATGAACAAAGCGGCGGAAATGGTCTATCGCCATCTGCTTGAAGTAGGCAATCAAGAAGCGCTACTTGGCGAGATGCAGACTCGCAAAGAGCTCTATGCACACCTCAATTATCACGATTACGAGGACAAGCTCGACAGACTGTTTAGTGACCAATAACAACAGATCTTGAGTGACGAATAACAGTAGTTTTTGAGTAACGAATAACAATAGTAATGCAAACAATAACGTGAAATCAGCGGGTTAAAGAGATCCAAACCTCTTGCCGTCAGAGCCTGAAGCAAAAGGCGCTTAAGGGCGAGGGGGATTGGGCAAAGCTCGCAAGAAAAGGAGTTCTACCATGTCTCACACTGAGAATGATCTGAGCAAAAAACCGATTGGCGGCGCAGGATTGCGTGGTCAGAGTGCCGGCAGCACCGCACTGTGCACCGTTGGTAAAACAGGAACAGGGCTAACCTACCGTGGCTACGACATCACCGATTTGGCCAATAACGCCCAATTTGAAGAGGTGGCGTTTTTGCTGCTAAGAGGCCATTTACCCAATCAACAAGAGCTAGACACTTACAAGACGCGTCTGATTGGCCTACGCGGCCTTTCGAATGAGCTAAAGGCGGCGTTAGAGTTAATTCCTGCCAGCGCCCATCCGATGGATGTGATGCGCACCGGTTGCTCAATGTTGGGAAATCTTGAGCAAGAGATGAGTTTTGATCAGCAGCTCGATGCGACCGAGCGAATGCTGGCGCTCTTTCCCGCCATTATCTGCTATTGGTATCGCTTTAGCCATGATGGCGTGAGAATTGATACCCAAGACCAAAGCGAAGCCTGCATTGGGGGCTACTTCCTCAAACTGCTCACTGATAAAGCGCCGAGTGAACTTCATAAGCAGGTGATGCACTGCTCGCTCATTTTGTATGCAGAGCATGAGTTTAATGCCTCTACCTTTGCGGCCCGAGTGTGCGCTTCGACCTTATCTGATATCCACTCATGCATCACAGCGGCGATCGGTACTTTACGAGGCCCCCTGCACGGCGGCGCTAACGAAGCCGCAATGGAGATGATTGAAGGCTGGATGACGCCCGATGAAGCGGAAGCCAACATCCTCACCATGTTGGCGAACAAAGACAAAATCATGGGATTTGGCCACGCCATTTATCGTGAAAGCGACCCGCGTAATGCGTTGATCAAGCGCTGGTCAAAAGCGCTCTCTCAAGCGGTGGGGGATACCCATCTCTATGCGGTTTCCGAACGGGTTGAAGCGGTCATGAAGCGAGAAAAAGGGCTGTTCTGTAACGCAGATTTCTTCCACGCATCGGCGTATCACTTTATGGATATTCCCACCAAACTGTTTACTCCCATTTTTGTGATGAGCCGCCTCACAGGTTGGGCAGCACACGTGTTTGAGCAGCGCGCCAACAATCGGATTATTCGCCCAAGCGCCGACTACACAGGCCCCGAGCATCAGCAGTGGGTTCCGATTGAGCAGCGTTAACGCCTAAGAGAGTGGATGTAAACATGAATAGCGATTCAAAATACAGAAAGTCACTGCCCGGATTCGATGTCGATTATTTCGATGCTCGCGCGGCGGTGAATGCACTGTCGCCCGGTGCTTACGATGGGCTGCCTTACACGTCACGGGTTCTGGCGGAGCAGTTGGTGCGCCGCTGTGAGCCAGAGAGTCTTGATGCAGCGCTGCTGCAATTGATTGAGCGCAAGCGTGACTTGGACTTTCCTTGGTATCCGGCGCGCGTCGTGTGTCACGATATTCTAGGACAAACCGCCTTGGTGGATTTGGCAGGGCTGCGTGATGCCATTGCTCTGCAAGGTGGCGATCCTGCGAAAGTGAACCCAGTGGTCGAAACGCAGCTGATTGTCGACCACTCATTAGCGGTGGAACACGCGGGCTTTGATCCACAGGCGTTTGAGAAAAACCGCGCCATCGAAGAGCGGCGCAATGAAGATCGCTTCCACTTCATTGATTGGTGTAAAACCGCATTTGAAAACGTCAGCGTGATCCCTGCAGGCAACGGCATTATGCACCAGATCAATTTGGAAAAAATGTCGCCAGTGGTTCAAGTCAAGCAAGGCATTGCCTATCCGGATACTTGTGTCGGGACCGACAGCCACACGCCGCACGTTGATGCGCTTGGCGTGATTGCCATTGGTGTCGGCGGCCTTGAGGCAGAAACCGTCATGCTAGGACGGCCGTCGATGATGCGTTTGCCCAACATTATTGGTGTCAAGCTAAGCGGAAAACGCCAAAGTGGCATCACCGCGACAGATATCGTACTGGCGATCACCGAGTTTTTACGCGAGCAGCGTGTGGTCTCGGCCTATTTGGAGTTCTTTGGTGAAGGGGCGCGCGATTTGACGATTGGTGATCGCGCCACCATTTCCAACATGACGCCGGAATACGGGGCGACGGCAGGGATGTTCTACATCGATGAGCAGACCATTCAGTATCTAAAACTGACCGGCCGCGATGACAAGCAAGTGGCTTTAGTGGAAGCCTACGCGAAACAAACCGGACTTTGGGCGGATGCGCTTAGCGAGGCGCAGTATGAGCGTGTGTTGGAGTTTGATCTCTCGAGTGTCACACGAAACCTCGCAGGCCCGTCTAATCCCCATCGCCGCTTACCGACGAGTGAGCTGGCCAATCGCGGTATCGCGCAATCCCGCGGTACAGATACCGGCGAGCAAAGGCTGCCCGATGGCGCCGTGATTATTGCCGCGATCACCTCTTGTACCAACACTAGCAATCCGAGAAACGTCGTAGCGGCAGGGTTATTGGCGAAAAAAGCCAATCAGCTAGGTCTGGTGCGCAAGCCTTGGGTTAAGTCCTCATTTGCGCCCGGCTCGAAAGTCGCCAAGCTCTACTTGCAAGAAGCGGGGCTATTGTCAGAGCTGGAGCAGCTTGGCTTTGGCATCGTCGCTTACGCGTGTACCACCTGTAACGGAATGAGCGGCGCGCTCGATCCCACTATTGAGCAAGAGATCATCGAACGCGATCTGTATGCGACCGCGGTGCTGTCAGGCAATCGCAACTTTGACGGTCGTATCCACCCGTATGCCAAACAAGCGTTTCTTGCGTCTCCTCCGCTGGTGGTTGCCTACGCGCTGGCGGGTTCAATCCGCTTTGATATTGAGCGCGATGTGCTCGGCCACAATGCCAACGGTGAACCTATCTATCTGAAAGATCTCTGGCCAAGTGATGAAGAGATCGATCAAGTGGTGGCTCAGCACGTGAAACCTGATCAGTTTAAGCAGGTTTACATTCAAATGTTCAAATTGGATGAGGAGCAACAGGCATCCAACCCACTCTATGATTGGCGCCCGATGAGTACTTATATTCGCCGTCCACCCTATTGGGAAGGGGCGTTGGCAGGTGAGCGCACCTTGAAAGGGATGCGTCCTCTGGCGGTATTGGGTGACAACATTACCACCGATCACTTATCGCCCTCCAATGCGATTTTGGCCAGTAGCGCTGCAGGCGAGTATTTAGCCAGTATGGGCGTACCAGAAGAGGATTTTAACTCCTACGCCACGCACCGCGGCGACCACCTGACGGCGCAACGGGCCACATTCGCGAACCCCAAATTGTTCAACGAGATGGTGAAACAGGGCGGCGATGTGGTGCAAGGCTCACTGGCACGCATTGAACCCGAAGGCAAAGTGGTGCGAATGTGGGAAGCGATCGAAACCTACATGGCGCGCAAACAGCCGCTGCTCATTGTTGCAGGGGCCGACTACGGCCAAGGCTCTTCTCGAGATTGGGCGGCAAAAGGCGTTCGATTAGCCGGGGTTGAAGCCATTGTTGCGGAAGGTTTTGAGCGTATCCATCGCACCAATCTTGTTGGGATGGGCGTATTACCGCTGGAATTTAAAACGGGCGTCACGCGCCATACGCTTGAGATAGATGGCTCAGAGACCTACGACGTAGTGGGTGACATTGCGCCTGGTGCCGACTTGGCGCTGATCATTACCCGTGCCAACGGTGAAACGCTTGATGTCGCGGTGACGTGCCGTCTAGATACCGCCGATGAAGTTTCTGTTTATCAAGCGGGCGGTGTTTTGCAGCGCTTTGCTCAAGACTTTTTAGCGCAGTAGGAGGCTGGCAATGAACGATGTGATTCGCGTTCCCGCGACGTACATGCGTGGTGGAACCAGTAAAGGGGTCTTTTTCAGGTTGGAAGATTTGCCTACTCAGGCACAAACCCCCGGTCCTGCGCGTGATGCGCTATTAATGCGCGTGATTGGCAGCCCTGATCCTTATGGGAAACAGATTGATGGCATGGGCGGAGCGACATCCAGCACATCCAAAACCGTGATAGTGAGCCCGAGTGCGCGTGACGATCATGACGTGGACTATCTATTTGGTCAGGTGGCGATAGGGCAAGCGTTTGTCGACTGGAGCGGAAACTGCGGCAACCTCTCTGCTGCGGTCGGCCCTTTTGCCATTCACGCGGGGTATCTGCCTGCTGAGCGCCGGCCCCACAATGGCGTTGCCAAGGTGCGGGTTTGGCAAGCCAATATCGAAAAAACCATTGTAGTGCATGTGCCGATCGTTGAAGGGAAAGTACAAGAAATGGGCAGTTTTATGCTCGATGGGGTCACGTTTCCTGCCGCAGAAATCCGCGTCGATTTTGTCGACCCCTCGGGCAGTGACAGTTCGCTGTTTCCAACTGGGCAAGTCGCGGAAGTGTTTGACGTGCCCGGAGTGGGGGCACTAACGGCGACCTTTATCAGTGCGGGGATTCCGACCGTGTTTCTCAATGCGTGCGAACTGGGCTTAACCGGCAGCGAACTTCAGCCGGCGATTAACGGCGATCCTGAATTGCTGGATAAGCTTGAGACCATACGCGCTCATGGCGCGCTTAGGATGGGGCTGATAGAGGACCTCTCAGAGGCTGCGACTCGCCAGCACACGCCGAAGCTCGCGTTTGTGGCACCGCCTAATACTTATCACACATCAAGTGCAAGTGTGGTTGAGGCGGGCGATATTGATCTTTTGGTCAGGGCGATGTCGATGGGACAGTTGCACCACGCCATGATGGGCACCGCAGCGGTGGCTATCGCTGCGGCGGCGTGCGTACCGGGCACGCTGGTCAATCAAGCGGCGGGCGGCGGCGAGCGTGACCAAGTCACCTTTGGTCATCCGTCTGGCACCTTAACCGTCGGCGCAAAAGTCGATGAGCAAGGTGGGCAATGGTGCGCTCGGCAAGTCAGTATGGGCCGCAGCGCAAGAATTTTGATGGAGGGCGTTGTGCGTGTTCCCTCCGATGT
>NZ_JCBDGH010000094.1:0-25244 GCF_059833955.1 Vibrio sp. R15-SG3-ISO1A | reverse complement strand
TTTTTGTTGACGCGCCTGGCGAGCTGCGCCCTTGACGCTGTGAGCGCAATTGATGACGTAAACCACTAATGCCGCCGCTCACCCCGCTTGACGCCGGCTTCTGCGTCGGAGGCGGTGTTGGCGCTGCTGGGGCTTGTGGGGCCGAAGCGGGCGTCATCTGTGTATACTCATCTCTGTCATACCCAGACGCGTCATGCATATCGTCATGCGGTGGCATGTCGTAATCGGCCATCGGTGGCTCATACGACGGTGCGCTTGGCATTGGCTGCGATGGCGCTTTAGGTGGCGCTACTTCAGGCTGAGGCGAGACCGCTGGAGAGGACATCGGCGCTTGAGGCGCAGCATGGCTGACTGGTGGCGCTGCAGATGGCACCGGTGCCTTTGACGCTGGCGCCTCTGCGACAGGTGCGCTGGACGTTGAGATCATATTGGCTTGCGACACCTCTTGTGGCCTAAATGCCACCATGCGCAACAGCACCATCTCTAAACCAATGCGCTCTGACGGCGCCAACGCGATGTCTTCACGCCCTTTCAACGCAATTTGGTAGAACAGTTGAATATCTTGCGGCGTTAACGCTTTGCTCAGCTGCACGACCTTGTCAGCGTCAGGCTGGCCTTTATCAAGCGAGGATGGCAAAGCCTGCACCATGGCTAATCGATGCAATTGACTGGCGAGTTGTTGCAACAATCCATCCCAATCCACACCGTTTTGCGCCATTTGCTCCACACTCGACATCACCACATCCACCGATTTCGAGCTGATCGCTTGCAGCAGATGCAAGGCTTGATCGGTGTCGAGTGTACCCAACATGTGCGCCACGCTTTCTTGGCTGATACTGCCATTGCCAAGAGCAATCGCTTGGTCAGTCAAACTGAGTGCATCACGCATACTGCCATCCGCCGCATGGGCAATCATACCCAATGCGCGTGCCTGCGCAGTCACTTGTTCCTGTGCAAGGATATGATCCAGCTGTTGATGAATGGCATCGACCGTAATCGGCTTAAGATGAAACTGCAGACAACGCGACAAAATCGTCACAGGCAGTTTTTGCGGATCGGTGGTCGCCAGAATAAACTTCACGTACTCAGGCGGCTCTTCCAATGTTTTCAGCAGCGCGTTAAAGCTATGACGAGAGAGCATGTGCACCTCGTCAATCAGGTACACTTTAAAGCGTCCACGCGCTGGCTTGTACTGGACGTTGTCCAATAACTCTCGAGTATCTTCCACTTTGGTGCGCGACGCCGCGTCGATCTCTAATAGATCCACAAAGCGCCCTTGGTCTATCTCTTGACACGTATCACACTGACCACAAGGGTTGGCAGTAATACCCGTTTCACAATTTAGACCTTTGGCAAACAGTCGCCCAATCGAGGTTTTACCGACACCTCGCGTACCACTGAACAAGTACGCATGGTGGAGACGATTTTGAGCGAGTGCATTTTCAAGCGCCGTCAAAACGTGCGCTTGACCCACCACTTCACTGAATTTGGTTGGACGCCACTTTCGCGCTAAAGCAAGATAACTCATGAATAATTCCGATTAATGACCGTCAAATTCACAGATGCTGTAAACCGTAAGGCCGAGACCTTGCAGACGTTTATCGCCACCGATTTCAGGTAGATTGATGACAAACGCCGCATGTTCGACCACGCCACCTAACTGTCTGATCAGTTTGGTGGTCGCTTCGATGGTCCCGCCGGTTGCGAGCAAATCGTCCACCACCAGCACCTTGTCACCTTCTGAGATAGCATCGGTATGAATCTCTAGCGTATCAACGCCATACTCCAATTCGTAAGATTGTGCGATGGTGTTACGCGGTAGTTTGCCCGGTTTACGCACAGGGACAAAACCCACACCAAGCTCCAACGCCAACGGTGCACCAAACAAGAAGCCACGTGCTTCTGTACCAACGACTTTGGTAAAGCCTTGATCTTTATATTTATCCACTAAAAGTTGGATCGTGGCTTGGTAGGCTTTGGCGTTCTCCATCAAGCTCGTGACATCACGGAATAGAATGCCTGGCTTTGGATAGTCTGGAATGCTTTTGATGCTAGATTTGATGAATGCGATCGTTTCAGTTGTCATAGTTCATTACTTACTTTGGCTAAGTGGGCGCCTATCATTGTTATCATCGGCCACTTAATAATGGGTTTTGTGCCACTCGGATCCGGTATCTGACCAAATCACTGACTAAAATACGGTTCGTATAAAAAACAAACGCCCACCAATAGAGTGGGCACACTTCTGGGTAATCTTAGTGATTTTCTTCTCTATCGGCAAGCGGCTCCATCACAGGAAGACGCAAGAACCAACTGAGTAAAATCACCAGCATCACCACCAACATCGCTTTCAGCCATAGGTGAGAGACAACCCAAATTGAGAAGCTAAAACTGAGTACCATCGCGAGCGCGCCGCGCTGTTTTACACCGCGCGTTACCGCCCGGTTCTGATGCCAATTGATAATGATAGGCCCAAACGTCCGGTGTTGATGAAGCCAGCGGTGAAAGCGTGGACTGCTGCGCATGAAACAGGCGCTAGAGAGCAAAATAAACGGTGTGGTAGGAAGAACAGGAAGGAAGATGCCCAGTATGCCTAGGCATAAACTGAGCACACCAACAACATAGAAAAAGAATCTGCGTAGAGGAATGGTATGCTCCAGAACTGCGTTAGAAGCCTGCGTATCCGTTGAACACGCGAATCCAAGTCAAGGTCGCGGGAAGCGTTGGGATCAACAGGGCTGCAATAAAGCCTAAAAAGTAAAAAATATTATACGGTTCTTTAAAATCTTTGTCTGCCATGGGCTGCTTCTCTTTTGGTAGGTGGCGATACGTTTCTTTCAATAATGAAAGTCCCATTAACGCAAGTGCTGCCCTGCGTTTTAGGGTTATTTTTGTTTGGCGAGACTATACCTTAATGGTTAAAGCATAAACACCGAGCAGGTGTAAGGTTATTGATGAAATGAGAGGAGGTAACCCATCAACCCCAAAGGCGAATAAGGCCTTTGGGATTGATCACTATTTGGGGGAATACATGGATGCGTTTAGGCGCTGCCACCACGGAAGATGTCTAAAGTAAAGCTGCTAGAACCCAGGCGGCTTAGGGATAGCTGACACGCCGACTGTATCGAGAGATCGGTGGTGATGAAGTTTTTAGCGCAGTTTTCTCCCAACTTGACGCCAGAAGGGATATGTTGAGATTGGTACCCATTCGACCACTGTGCATCCAGCCCGGCAGGTAGCAAAGACAGCTTTCCTGAGCAAAGATCTGCCACCCCAAACAAGGCTTTCACCGGTACGCCGCAGTCGGAGCACTGCATGCCTTTCTCTAGAATATCCGCCAGATCTTTCAAATCCGCATTGAAGGATTTGAGGTTACGCAGATAATCATGGAACAAAGCGCGAACCAGCAGCGTCGCCGCTGGGCCATGATGATGGCTACTGGCCGAATCCACCAAATAGAAAGCAAATTGACCGTTCATAAGCCAGGCATAATCAAACACCAAAGGCATCACATCCGTCGATTGCAGTAAGCGGTAACTGCACTTCCAATCCCCTTGTGCGGTGTCTTTGTCTGGCAGCAGCGCATGGAGTAAATCTTTGGCCGCACTTGGGTTATCCTCTAGAAACTCCAAGTGCCAATGAAGCTCTTGCTCCTCAGGCATATCCCCGCTATCGACACGAAACCACTGACTGGAAAAATCCCTGAGATCACTGAGGTGGTTGTCAGAATCCTCCAACGTCACTTCAATGGCGTTGGCGAGGTGTTCGTAGTTGGAAATCGGTTTAGGAAGGAAATCTTTGATGCCGTAACGCAGCGCTTTCGCCACATCAGACATCTCATCGGTCGCCGATACAACAATAAGCGGCATAGACGGGTACTCCAGGCTCACCTCCTCGACAAACTCGATACCATCAAGCACCGGCATCGACAGATCACATAAAATGAGGTCGGGGGAATGTTCCCTCAACTGCTTTAAACCTTCTAAGCCATCTGAAGCCTCAACGACTTCATAACCTTGTGCGGTTAGGAATCCCGTCGTAATGCGACGAAAGATAGGATCGTCATCAACGACCATAATGAGCTTTTGACTTGCAGCCAGTCGCGGATTCACCACCGAGGCCACCTGAACTGATTTGTGCATAAACCTTGCCTCACCCAAATTTGGATTATCAACATTATTGTTATTATTAACTGCTTGTTTGAAACACTTCTTAAAAAGTAGTCGCCACGGCCCATTTATACAAATATTCCACCGTAAATGAGGGATAGCTACTATATGTATGAATCCGGTAAGATCGGTGAAGTTGTTGATGTGCCTCAAGCTTTGACATGATATATAAAGATAAATTACCTAAATTCGTAACCAAAGTGTGTTCGACAGAATGAAATTAGATGATCTCAACCTATTTAGACTGGTGGTAGAAAATGGAAGCTATACCGCAACTTCCCGTAAAACCATGATTCCGGTCGCCACGATCACTCGACGAATTCAAGCGCTGGAAGACTCACTTAACCTTCGCTTGCTCAATCGACATGCAAGAAAGCTGTCACTGACTGAGGCGGGTGAGCGCTTTTTCAATGAGTGCTCTCCCCTGCTCAACCGTCTGACGATAACAGCAGAGGAGATCTCTGATGAATGTCGTGGCGCTGCGGGTAAAATTCGTATTACCTCTCCTTCCAATCTAACCAAACGCATGATGATGCCGATGTTCAATGCGTTTATGCTTCAATACCCTGATATCCATATAGAGCTTGATACCAGCACGCAATCCGACCACCTTGATCCCACCGAGTGGGATGTCATTTTCCGAGTGGGGCCGCAGAGAGATTCAAGCCTGATTGCACGTAAAATTAGCTCGGTCAAAGACATTTTGGTTGCCAGTCCAACGTATTTGCGCCTACATCCTGCACCGAAACACGCCGAAGAGTTGGGCCAGCATGCACTGCTCAAAGGTTCGCCGCTGCTCAAATGGCAACTCAAAAATCACAATGGCGAAGTGGTGGTCAATAATGATAAAGGCCGCTTCCAAGCCAATACGCTCAATGTCGTTCGCAGCGCGTGTTCTGAAGGGCTTGGCATTACGCTCATGCCAGATGTGATGATTCGCGAGTACATTGAGGATGGCAGCCTTGTCCAAGTGCTCGATGACTGGATCGCTAACCCTCGTGATATTTATATGCTGTATAACCACAAAGACCACTTACCCGAGAAAGTCCGTTTATTCATCGACTTCGTGATCGCGTTCAACCTGCATTAAAAAAGCGCCTGATTGTTTTCAATCAGGCGCTTTTCTTTCTTTGTCCGTCAAGGATTACAAATACTCGACGAATTTACTCAACTCGCGATGGGGCACTTTCATTGGCTCACTATCGGGCGTACCAAGATAGAGGAATCCGACGATTTGATCTTCTCCCTGCAAGCCAAAAGCTTGATGCACATTCGGGTGGAACATCCAAGGACCAGAGCGCCAGAACCCTTGGAAGCCCTGTGCGACCGCCGCCATCTGCATCGCTTGCACGGCACAACCTGCAGATAGGTGCTGCTCAAGTACTGGCACTTTGTCGTGCTCCGTCACTTTGGCGATCACTGTGATCACCATAGGCGCGCGAAAAGGCGCATTTTTCACTTTTTCAAGCACGGCGTCATCACTATTGTCCGCCACCGCAGCACGGTGCAAAATCGCAGACAGCTTATTGAGCCCTTCCCCTTGAGCAATCACGAAACGCCACGGCGTCAACCCCGCATGATCCGGCGCACGCAGGCCTGCGCGAATGATGTTTTCTAATGCGACTCCCTCAGGAGCCGGGGCAGACAGTTTGCCGACTGAGCGACGGTTGAGCAGTAAATCAAGCGCATCCATTTGATATCCTTAATGATTATATTCGAGACACTCGCCAGCCTATGGTTGGCTGCTTATCGTTATAAATAGTAACGCGTCAAACAAAAAAAGCGAGCCTATTACCCAGGCTCGCTTTTTATTTTGAGAAAAAACTAGTTGCTGTAGAAGGGCTTATCCAAACCCGCACGTGTTAACAGCCCATCGCATGGCGCGAATCGGTCCCCGTATTTTTGTGCGTGGTCGTTCATGATATCCACCAGCTTCTTCACGCCAATTTGGTCCATGTAGCGGAAAGGGCCACCTAAGAATGGAGGGAAACCAATACCGAAAATCGCCCCGATGTCACCATCTCTAGGGCTGCGAATAATGCCCTCATCCAGACAGCGGACCGCTTCGTTGAGCATCGGCAGCACACAACGCATGGCGATGTCTTTCTCAGCAAGGTTAGATTCCGGGGTCAATTTCAGCAGTTTGTACACGGACTTATCGACCTCTTTCTTCTTCCCTTTGTAGGTGTAGAAGCCTTTGCCACTCTTGCGCCCTTTACGGCCATCATTGAGTAAGATGTCAAACACATCTGGGCCTTGGAAACGCGCGCCGAGTTCTTTGACCAAGATAGGCATAATTTTCGCGCCGATATCGACGCCAACTTCATCCAACAACGTAATCGGGCCAACTGGGAAGCCGAAGTTAAGCAGCGCTTTATCTAACTGTTCAATCGGTTCACCCGCCATCAGCACTTGCGCCGCTTCATTCATGTAAGGCGCTAAAATACGGTTAACGTAAAAGCCTGCGCAATCTTTGACCACAATCGGCGTTTTGCCTTGTTTGCGAGCAAAAGCGACCACGGTGGCAACCGTTTCATCCGACGTGCCTTCGTGTGGGATCACCTCAACCAGCGGCATTTTTTCCACCGGGCTGAAGTAGTGCAACCCGACGACTTTCTCAGGCTGCTTAGCCTCGGCAGCAATTTGGTGGATCGGCAATGATGACGTATTGGTGGCAAAAATGGTCTCTTCATGGCCATTGGCTTCCACATCCGCCACCATTTGCTGCTTGAGTGTCAAATCTTCAAATACCGCTTCAATCACGATGTCCGTGTTTTTGAAGCCGGTAAAATCGGTGCCACCCGACAGCTGCACCATTTTCGATTGCAGCTGCGCTTTGGAAAGAATACGACGTTGACGCTGCTTGTCGAACAACTTGTAGTTGTATTGCAAAGCGTTAAGAACGCCATCGTTTGACACATCTTTTATCCGGACAGGAACTTTCGCTTTCGCCACACTAACGTGACTAATGCCCGCCCCCATCAAGCCACCACCTAGCACGGCGGCGCGCTGAATCTTGCGCGGCGTAGCATCACTGCCGTTGTCTTTTTTCATTTCAGTGGTCGCAAAGAAAATCGAGCGCAATGCCTTCGATTCTGAAGTCATCACCAACTCACCAAAGCGCTGCGCTTCTTTCTGTAACCCTTTATCGAAGCCGTGCTCAAGTCCGTAACGAATGACGTCTAAAATCGCCTCTGCCGCTGGGTAATTGCCGCGCGTTTTTGCGTGGGTTTTCTTGCCAGCTTGTTCAAAGATCACCTTGCGGCCCAACCCGGTGTGCGCCATCAGCTTTTCTTTTGTCGATGCTTTTTTGCCACTTTTTCGCTTCGGCGATGATTTTTCAATCAAGCCTTTCGCCACATCGAGCAAGATAGTCTGCGGTACCACCGCATCCACCACGCCCAATTTGCCCGCTTTTTTCGCTCGCAACTGTTTACCGGTCAAAATCAAATCCAGTGATGGCAGCAAACCAATCAAGCGAGGCAGTCTTTGCGTGCCGCCCGAGCCTGGCAAAAGTCCAAGTTGAACTTCAGGTAGACCCAGTCTAGTCGCATCATCATCACTACAAACACGATAATCACACGCCAAAGCAAGCTCTAAGCCGCCGCCCAAACACGGGCCATGAATCGCTGCGACAACAGGAAAAGGCAGATCCGATAATGTCGCGAACATCTGCTGACCTTGTTGCGCTAACGCTTGCGCTTCTGCAGCACTTTGACAGGCGTCCAACATACGTACATCGGCGCCAGCAATAAAGTTGTCCGGCTTGAGAGAGTGGACCACCATGCCTTTGAGGGTAGACTGCTTGTCACCGAGCTCATCAAAGATAGCGGCCATTTCATCGGCAAACGCCGCTTGCAGCGTGTTCATTTTCTCGCCGGGCACATCAATCGCCAGCCAAGCGATGTTTTGCTCATCAATGGTTAAGTTAAATGCTTTTTGCTCACTCATTATTCGACCTCCAGAACCATTGCTGCGCCCAATCCACCTGCTGCACAGGCGGTATTCAATGCCAATCCACCGCCACGGCGTTGCAACTCACGCAGCGTTTGCGTAATCATGCGAGCGCCCGTCGCCGCGAATGGGTGTCCGTAGGCAATCGAACCACCTAGAACGTTAAACTTATCCATATCAATCTCACCGATGGCTTTTGATCGACCCAATTTCTCTTGGGCAAACTTATCGCTCGCAAACATCTTCACGTTCGATAGCGCCTGAGCGGCGAACGCTTCGTGCATATCGATCAAGGTCAAATCAGACAGCGTAATACCCGCTCGGTCGAGTGCAACCGGTGTGGCGTACGATGGCCCCATCAACATGTCGGTTTCAACGCCAATCGCCGAGAAGGCGTAAGAACGGATGTAACCCATGATCTCAAGCCCAAGCTCCTTAGCGCGCCCTTCTCGCATCAACATAATCGCGGCGGCGCCGTCCGTTAGTGGCGTACTGTTTGCCGCTGTGACGCTACCAAACTTACGATCGAACGCAGGACGAAGCTTGGCGTAGCCTTCTAAGGTCGAATCGCGGCGAATGTTGTTGTCTTCGGCGATCCATTTTTTGTACGGCTCTGGGAAAGCGGTCATCACTTCATCGCGAATTTTCCCCTCTTCCCACGCTTTTGCCGCTAGCGTATGCGAACGGTGCGCTAACGCGTCTTGCTCTTGGCGAGAAATGCCGTGTGACTTCGCCATTTGCTCCGCCGTTTGCCCCATAGAAAGGCCGGTGGAATATTCTGCGACCGCTGGTGGCACCGGCATGAGATCTTTCAATGACAAAGTTTTAAGAATGTTAAGCTTTTGACCTAGCGTCTTCGTTTTGCTTAGCGCCAGCAAGTTCGCGGCGAGCTTTTTCGAAACACCAATAGGCAACACAGACGATGAATCCGCGCCACCGGCAATACCGATATCAATCGTACCGGACATAATGCTTTCCGCCACATTCACGGCAGATTGGAAACTGGTCGCACAGGCGCGAGTCACACTGTAGGCGTCGGTATGAATATTCATCCCGGTGCCCAGTACAATTTCTCGGGCAATGTTGGGGGCCTCTGGCATTTGAACCACTTGGCCAAACACCACCTGATCGATCAACGCAGGATCGATGTCCGTTTTGGCCAACATATCGCTGACCACCATTTTGCCCAGATCCACCGCGGGGACCTGGCTAAATTCCGTACTTTGACGTGCAAACGGCGTGCGTAAACCGGCAACGATGGCGATGCGTTCGCCCGAGCGGGTCTTTAATTCCTGCTTGCCCATTGTTTCTCCTTAATCATGAGAGGTCTGACCACACCATTGTAACGAGATTGTTAAAGCAATCAAACGGCCGTTTAAATAAACGTGATTTATGATGGAAAAGTAGCAGAGGGTTTGGAGGCGGTAAATGGGAGTAAAGTCAGGAAAAGGAAAAGACTGGTTAACACAACACAAGGAGGAGTAAACCCTGCATTTTTCTTGGGCGGATGGATTAGGTGTTAACCAGTCTTTTAGTTAGAGTACACGTTCAAGCTGTCACGCAGCTGTCATTGAACAATGCGGTGAATCGCGTAGTTAACTCATCATCCACAAAGGGATCGTGGCACTTGAGAGTAATTGGTTAGTTACGCCCCCAAACACCTTCTGATGAAGTTTCTGGTGTGCAAACGCGCCGGCAACCACGACATCCGCTTTGATTTCACTTGCCACCTCAAGCAACTGCGAGGCCGTGTTTCTTCTCGCTCGGGTAAACGTCAAACATTCCGCATCCACTCCGTGTCGTGCAAGGTAGGTAGCGAGATCGATTTGCGTCGGCTTTTTCGCTAATGAGCGCTCACTGGTCGCAACCACGACATTATCGACAAGTTTGAGCAGCGGTAATGCAGAACTTACTGCGTTTGCTGCTGCTTCATCGCCATTCCACGCAATCATTACCGTCTTAGGTGCAAAATGCGTCTGCGTCCTCGGCATCACTAGAACCGGTTTGCCGCCATGCTCTATCGCCGCTTCAAAGCTGACGCTTGTGCGCCCTGTTAGCGATTTAGGAATAATGATGATGTCCGATACTTTACCGCGCTCCGCCACCACCTCACCACGATAGCCAAAAATATCATGCCAAGTGGCACTGGTTTGGTTGAGAGTCGACTCGCCCTCAATCACATTAAGTGATTGACATAACTCAGAAAATCGCGACTTAGCTTGCGACATATCATTACTGACGTAGTCGCGAACAATTTTACCTATCTGGTCATAGAATTTGCGTGACACGAGCCGCTGCTCGTGGGGCATCAGTTGCTCAGACCCCACTTGTGCGTGCAATACATCCAAGTGTGCCAGAAAAAACTTGGCCACATGTAAGCCTCCCTCGAGGCGGGTATCTCCATCCTCTTGCGAGGCAAAAGGCATGATGATCGATTTAATAGACATCTAGGTTATCCTCCGAATGGCCAAGGTAGATCCACGGCGTCCTGCAATAGGCCGATGGGCAAATCCAACAACATAAGATGGGTCAAACCAAGTAGAAATCCGCATGCCAATGTCGTCGTTGCGAAAGATCGCCATAAGCTCAGACCCGCTTTATTCATCAAGAATAAACAGAAGAACACACTAATTGAGATGACATAGCCAACTAAAAAGCACCCGATCACCAAACCCGCCAACCAGTAGAGGTAGTGCATCATCGATGACGTGTTGTCATCAAACGCGTAGCCTTGCTCATATTCGTTATCAAAGTAAATCGGTGATGATGAGGTGTGCGTCAGTAACTGCACAATCACCACAGCGGAAAGCAACCACATACCACTCGCCACGACAATTGGGAAAATGCCCCCTAGGAAACTCTGCTGATATCCATCATAGATACCGTAAGCGAAAGCCAAGTTCACCACGACCGCAAATGCTAATTGAGGGGTACGTGGAGCAGGAGTGGAGGACGCTTCGTTGGTCGATTGCTCGCGCTTCTTTATATTTTGTCGGATCATAAAAACGAGTGAAAGTAATGTGAGCGCACCAATGATCATTACGCCGGGACGAAGTAAGAACGCTGCACCATCAAATTGAACCGCTTGATATAAATAGGTTTCCATTCCGGCAGAAAGAACAAAGCCGATAAGAAACGCAGGACGAGGCCAATCAAATCGTTTCATAAGCACGCCCAATACACCGACTGCTAACAGTGTCACCAAGTCCCCTAAATCGCGGGTAGCTTGAAACGCTGCAAAACAGATCACCATAACCATAAAAGGAGCGAGTAAGGCATAGCGAATGGTGGTCAACTTAGCAACCCATGGCGAAATCAGCATACAAGCACCTGCACCAAACACGTTGGCAAGCGCTAAGGACCAAACAATCGTGTAAGTAATGTCTAAATCAGTGCTGACCATCGCTGGTCCAGGCTCCAAACCGACCAATACCATGCCACCCAAAAACACCGCCATACCACCAGATCCAGGAATACCAAACAGCAGAGTCGGCACTAAACCACCGCCCTCTTTCGCGTTGTTTGATGACTCAGGTGCAATGATGCCACGCACATCCCCCTGGCCAAAATCAGGCTTGTCCTTCGTGGTTTGCACTGCGTGTCCGTAGGCTATCCAATCGACCACACTTCCCCCCAAACCTGGCAAAGCACCGATGATGCAGCCAATAACACTACATCGTAGAGCAAGCCACTTGTTTTCGAAGAAATCTTTTACCCCAGATAGCCATCCGGAACCGAGTTTGCTGGCACTGGCTATTGGCTTGTTTTGGCGAAGGAGATCGATGATCTCTGGCAAAGCGAAAATTCCCAAGCCCACGACAACAAGTGGAATGCCGTCCATCAAATAGAAATTATCAAACACCATTCTATATTCGCCGGTGGCTGGCGCACTGCCGACACTACCCAGCATCACACCCAAACCACAGGCCGATAAGCCTTTGACTAAACTTCTTCCTGCTAGAGAGCCCACCATGGTCAGACCAAGTAACGTCAGCATAAACAGCTCACCAGAGCCAAATGCTAAAATCACCGGACGAGCCACCAGCACAAAGCCAGTCAGAACCACAGCACCGAACAAGCCACCAAACAAAGATGAGGTGAACGCCGCAGATAACGCTCGCGCAGCTTGCCCTTTCTTTGCCATAGGAAAACCATCCAGTACGGTCGCTTGTGAGCCACTCGAACCGGGAATTCCCATCAATACAGAGGTGAAGGTATCAGAGGTAGGGATAACGGCAACCAAACCTATCAACATCGCGAGTGCTGAAACCGGATCCATGCCATACAGAAACGGCAGCAACAATGAAAGACCCGCAATCCCCCCTAAACCTGGGAATATACCGATCGCTAAGCCCAGCATCACGCCCCCTAACATGTAGGTAATGTGCTGGACGGTAAGTATGGTCTCTAGGGCCAAAAACAATTCACTAAACATCGTAGAACCTTTGAACGCCAACGTCGTCAGACGGAGAATAGAGGGACAACTAAATCGAGGAATGAGAGAGAAGAGCAGCGCTCAGAACGCTGCTCATTGAGAGTTACAGTTTGGTGTTGTACTTGTCAGCAAGCCATTGAGCGACCCACTCTTTGCTGCTCTCATCGAGTGACAGAATCGCTTCTACCGCTTTGTCTGCCTCCTCGCCCGTTAGCTGTTGATAGTTACCCAGTACGTCTTTAGCTCGAGCTTGGAACTCTTCATCTGCAACGAAGGTTTTTGCTGCATCACGCCAGGCTTGTTTGACCGCTTCTGGCGTTGAATCAGGAAGGAAAAACATTTTCTGAGCCACGAAACCTGCGACAAAGAAAGAGCGCCAAACTTTGAAACCTTGGGCATTCATGTCCCCATTGGCTTTCTGATAGACCTCAGCGAAGTGTGGAATATCGGGGAAGTTAGGATCGCGCTGAAGTTGACCGTTGTCATCCAACACACCCAAACTAAAGATTGGGATCGCTTTGCCTTCCTCTACCAGCGGGGTTACCTTCTTCAAATAGGCAGAACTGGTCTGAGAATCTAAATTGACTTCGCCACGTTCAAAAGCGAGGCGACCAGCACCACGACCTTTCATACCAAAGACAGCTTTGACATCAGCACCCAATAGATCAAGCGCTAACAAAGGCACCAAATCAATCGTTGTCGCACCTTGACTGGCATACTGAAACTCTACTGAGCCTAGGTTGGCAACAAAATCATCCGCATTGTTGATACCAGTACTCGGAGATACGTAAATCACACCGCCGGTAGGCGACGCCATCACGACATCCCAATCGTTGTAATCGTATTTGACACGGCGGTCACCGAGCAGATAAGTAAACTGAGTCGATGCGGAGCTCGCGAGGACATCCAAACCGTTGTCTTTGGCTCTACGGGCAAATTGGTTAGCTCCTTTAGTTGAACCGCCACCAGGCACATTTTTGACCACGACTACAGGCTCGCCAGGCAGCGTTTGGCTAAAGTAAGGAGCAAAAAATCGTGCCCAGGTATCCGTACCACCTCCCTCTTTATATGGGACGGTAATTTGAGCACGCTCGCCATCAAAAGAGACATCCTCTGCCAGTACCGACGGGCTCAGAGAGGCGACCCCTAGGGCAACCATTGCGGAAAACAGTGCCGTAGTACGGCGAATAAACTGGGGGTAAGTGGGTTTGCTCATTGGCATGAATGCCTCCTCAAATCCTTTGATTGCTTCTCGTTAATCTTGTTATCTATCGCCCAATATTGCGATGCGTTAACACTAATCACTCAACCTGTCATCAAACTGACAAGGACAACCTCATTAACAAAAATGTTACATAGATCGACTTTACGACGAGAGTGCGAAGCCGTTTGCTAGCAGACACATTAGTGGCTAACAAACACCTCGCCCTTGAACAAAGGCCGAGACGTTCTGACTAACGCCGCTTGAGCGATGATCGGCTCTCCTTCACCTTCTAAAATACTCATTTGCACATCAATTTTTCCGCTTGGGTGCTCAACCACTACACGCTCATCTTTGCTCGGCGCTGCCAGCGAGTGAGTGACCGTACCGGGAATCAAACAGGCAGACGCAACACAAATAGCGCCGGTCACCGCATGACTGGCATGGCAATTGTGGGGGACTAAATAGCGAGAGGTAATGGTTCCACCGGATTGAGGTGCGGACACAATGGACACTTTAGGGATAACGCTCGAGCGAACATCACCTAGCCCCATCAGCTCACCCGCCTCAATGCGAATCGCTTCGATGCGTGCCAGTAGATCATGATTCGCATCAATGTCGGCTTTGCTCTCTGTACCCATAATGCCCAGCGCTGATGCTGGTATATGCACCATAGGAACAGCGGCATCAATGCAGGTTACATCGACATCAAGAATGCGTTGTTGACGTTGACCCGTTGGGAACAGCGCCCCGGTTTTTGCTCCGCCCACGTCAAGGAAGTTCAACAAGACTGGTGAGCCCGTGCCAGGGACGCCATCAACCGTGACATCCCCATCGAACTTTAAGCGTCGATTCGGCGTTTCGGCTGTGACTTCTATGATGGTGTTGGTATTGACGTTCTTGACTCGGACCGTCGTCGTACCGTCTTGAAGTGAGATAAGATTCTTTTCGGTTGCAAACGCAATGATTCCAGACAAGATGTTGCCGCAGGAGGGTTTGGTATCCACGATCTTCTCCTCCACGCCAACTTGAGCAAACAGATAGTCAAGATCGACTCCTAGCGAGTCAGACAACGAGACGATCGCCACCTTACTGGTCAACGTGGTGCCCCCACCAATACCATTGATTTGCTGGACATCACCTGATCCCATGATGCGTATCAGCAACGCATCACGTTCATCTGGGTCACTGGGGAGATCTTGTGAAAGAAAATACGCGCCCTTCGAGGTGCCACCCCGAATAAGCATGCAGGGAATTAGATGAGAGTGTGTCATTCCTTCGCTCCTTAGCAATCACACCACTTCCTGCTTGAAATGGCTGCGTAAGGCTACGAAACGAACCTGTCACCGAACTGACACACGCATGCGTGGACAACTCAATCGTAATTTTTGAGAGCGCTCTCCCACTCTGTCGTCACCACCTCCCGTTTACTCTGATCTGAGAACACCATGAGTCGCACGTCCAGAGGAATTGGGTTCAGTTGATCTGCATAGTGTTGACGTAAATATGCGGCGGATTTTTCACTAGTAATATCTGTGCGAATCGGCGGCATATTGGTTTGTTCAGCCATGACCCATTGGCCAGACAAAGACAAGATGTAATCAATGAAGGCTTTTGCGGTATCGGGCTGTTGAGTGGTTTTATTGATAAAGGCGCTGCGAATGATTACGGGTGTGTAGTCTGTCAGCGACACGATCACGATGTTGTCATCCAACTCTTGCCAGCTTCTAGCGTATGATCCGAGCACGTTGTAAGCCATAAGAAGCTCACCCTCACTGGCCGCTTTAAGCATCGAACGGGTGCTACCAAAAGTGCGTGCCTGGGCGGAATTAAACAGCTCAAGAAACTGACCGTAATTTCTTGCCTGCTGCCTTTCAAAAGACCAAAGTAAATAACCGATCCCCACTCGGCGGATATCAAACAGGCCGATTTTCCCGACTAACTCACTGCTGTATTGACGGATAAAGCTCAATAATTCAACGCGGTTCATTGGGGGCACCTTACCGTCAATGAAGGCTTTATTAAACACTAAAACTGCAGGCTCAAAGCTAAAACCAAACAACTCATCACGCCATTGACTCCACTCCGGCAATACACTCTGCGAAGTACCGTAGCTCGACATCGCGACCTGATGAGGCAATGCGTAGCCATCATTCACTAGCCGCAGTTGCAAATCCATCACGGAACTGATGGTGATATCGGGCTGTGGCTGAATGTTATCGCGAACATACCGGTCTAGATCATTACTGCTCATCCAGCGGTAATCGATCTTAACCTCTGGGTGACGCATTTTAAAATCATCCAGCATCGGCTTCATTTCTGACTGATATGCCGCGCCATAGATCCGCAGTGGCAACGAAGCCTCATCAGCCGCACTGAAACCAGACCATAGGAGCGCAACCGCTAACCACCCGATACGCTTCATTCGCTTACCTCTTGCCACGCTGTATAAGGAAACTGTATTTCTACCGTCAGCCCCGTTGGGACACTGTCTTTTAGCAACAATACGGCTTGCATCTTCTTCGCTACGTCAGCCGCAATACTCATCCCCAGACCGGTACCGGCTTCGTCGGTCCCCGCGATACGATAAAAACGATCAAACACCAAAGGCTTATCAGCATCGCTAATACCGGGGCCGAAATCACGTATCACCACGACGGCTTTGCTACCCATATGGCTGACTTCCACTTCCACTCGACTGGATGCTGGCGAGTATTTAATGGCATTTTCAACGAGGTTCGTCAGCATTTGCTCAAGTGCAAAGGCATCCCCGCGTACAGAAAAGGCCGTGTCCGCGTCATAACTTAGCTCTATCTCCTTTGCCAACGCATTCATCGCCAACGAACGACACACAGCTGCCGTTAACTGATTCATGTTCACCCACTGAGGCTCAACACTTCGATATCGGTGCTTAATGGTTGCGTGATTAAGCAATTGATCAATGGTCCGTTCGAGCACATCGCACGCCTTGAGCACGTTCGCTAACGATTGTGCGGTCGCCTCATTGTGATCTCGACTCAGAATCAAACCGACTTGCGCGCGCATGCCGGCAAGCGGGGTTTTCAACTGATGCGCCGCTTCTCCAGTAAAGTTTTTCAGGTTTGTCAGCGTGTCATCCAACTGAGACATAAAGGTGTTAACGGTCTCAATCAAGTGGGACACTTCCTCAGGTGCATCCATATCGATGGGTGTGAGATCCACATTTGAGCGACTGGCGATTTTCTGGTTAATCACGTTTAAAGGTTTAAGTACCATGGCAATCAGTACGAGAATCACCACAAGGGCACAACAGACCACACCGACCAATAGCTTGAATGCCACATCTGATAGCTCTTTTTCCCAATGCGTCCTGGCTTGAACCGTCTGACCCACCAATACCGAGACCACTTGCGCCCCCTCACTGGTGTTCACGGAGCGGCTGACCAAGGCAAAGCGTACATACTCATCAAACATGGTGTGGTAGAAAAAATGGGGTTTGATCTCTAACTGTACGGGATATTGCTGAATGTGTGATTGAATTGTTGTATCGCTGAGCAAGGAAGCATAGCCCGTGATAAATTCATCGTGATTGATGACAACAGCATAAAATACTTTGTCCCTGGGAGAATCTGATAAACCGGCAAACGCAGAGAAAGGCAGGTCAACGCTGACTTGCAGGTGCTCAAACCTTACCTGCTCTAAAATTTGTAACGCTGAGTTGGCGAGCGGGCGATCGAACGCAATTTGCGCTGTCTGATACGCATAGCGCTTGACAGCGAGCATAGAGAGCAAGCCAATGAACAGCAGCAACATCGTCGCATAAACAACAAGCTGAAAACGTAAAGAACGAGTAGAAAATCCCTGAAAAACGGGCAATGAGGCGATCATCCTGCTTTGGCCATCACATACCCAAGGCCACGTAGTGTTTTGATCTCCACCTCACTCTCGGACAACGCTTTTCTGAGACGACCTACGTATGTCTCAATTGCGTTCAGATTCGGCGGATTGTCATAGCCATACAGATGGTCGATGATCTCTTCTTTGCTGAGAACGCGATTCGGGTGACCGAGAAACACTTCCAACAAGCGATACTCTCGCTGTTTGAGCTCCACCGTCTTACCCTTCACCTGCACCGTGGCACTCGCTGCGTCAAAACAGATGTCACCAAATTCGATAAGGTTGTGATCTTGCCCTTGACTCCTACGCACAATAGAACGGCATCGCGCCTCTAGTTCACCCAAGTCAAAAGGCTTACAAAGGTAATCATCCGCACCTAAGTCAAGCAGTTGGATTCTATCGAGCACCTCGTTTCTCGCCGTCAGTATCAAAATAGGCGTATCGTAACGTTGGCGAATTTTTTTTGTAATCTCTTCTCCAGAACGATGCGGAAGATTCAAATCCAAGATGATTAAGTCGTATTGAGTATGAGCGACCAAGGCATACGCCACTTTTCCATCGTAGGCACAATCAACTCCATGACCTAAATCAGTGAAGCGCTGCTCCAATGATTGGCTGATCAAACGATCATCTTCCACTATCAAGATTCTCATCGGTCCTCAACTTTCCTTGTAGGCAATGCAACAAATGCATCACTTTTATCCTCAGTTTATAACATCAGACAAGGTAAGGTGACAATCCAGGTTGTCGGCTTTTGCCAAACACTGTGATCATCAAACACAGCCGCCTAAACGGGAGAACAGCGTTGCTGCGCCGGGCATTTTCTCGAGGCAAAAAAAAAACCACACAGAACTGTGTGGTCGGAATGTATAAAGCAATTAACTTACGCCAATTGAAAATAATCAGTTTCCTGATTAGGAGAAAGTAAAGTCAGCCTTCAAAAGGAAGTGTCATCTTGCTCAACTTGTCAGCAGATGCCGACTAGATGACAGGAGTTACTATACCTGTTGCCGCTTGCCTCTTTTTGAAGTAGATCAATTTTAATGGGATTTCTCTCTTTTTATCGCACTGTGCGCCACTTTGCTTCAATATATAAAGAGGGTTTTATCAGCCATAATGAGCACCACGGAGCATACTAGGAGGCTCGTGTGTCAATAATTTCGTTTTTTGGAAAGAAAAAGTCCGACACTCCGGTCAACTCGGATATGGACAGACAAAGAAAATATGAAGCGCTGGTTCGTGCCTATCACCGAGATCTCTACCGCTATGCGTATTGGCTCTGCAAAGACCCAACCATCGCGGAAGATTTGGTGCAGGAAACCTGCCTAAGAGCTTGGAAGTCACTGGACAGTTTGCAAGATGAAAAGGCAGCCAAGTCTTGGCTGATCACCATCTTGCGCCGTGAGAATGCGCGTCGTTTTGAGCGTAAGCAGTTTGATCTCGTGGATATCGATGATTACAGCGGCGAAGCCAAAGTGAGCGATGACCCACATCATCAAACCCAGTGGATCCAAGCGCAAATCATGAAGCTAGAAGAAGAATACCGTGAGCCCCTCTTCCTTCAAGTGGTAGGAGGGTTCAGTGGTGAAGAGATTGGCGAGATTTTGTCTTTGAACAAAAACACCGTCATGACACGGCTTTTTCGAGCGCGTAACCAACTTAAAGAGATGTTAGATTCTGATGACAGCGCAAGGGGGCAAAAAAATGGATGAGTTAGAATTCCGTCGTCGTATTATGTCCGACCCAAAACAGCGTGACTCACAAATCAACGAAGCGATCAAAGCCGACAGCAAGAATGCCAAGTTTGCCGATGATATTCTTGAACTCGATACCCTCATTGCCAATGCCATGAAGGTCGATGTACCCGATGGGCTCGCTGACCGCATTTTGTTTAATCAATCCGCGGCAATCAAAGAAGACAATGTCGTTCGCCCGACATTCGTTAAACGTGCCATGGCAATGGCTGCCTCGGTCGCCTTTGTCGCTGGTCTACTGGTTGGCCAAGTCAACTGGGGCAATTTAGTGGTATCACCCGCGAACGCCAATTTAGCGGATACCGCTATTCAACATGTGTTTGATGAAAAAGGCTTCGTGTTTGTGTTGGATGAACAAGTCCAATCGTCGCAAATCAACGCCAAAATGGTGCCGTTTAAAAAACACTTGATTGAGCAGTTCCCTTACCATGTCTACTACCTTAACCACTGTGGCTTTGGCGATGCCAATGCGGTGCATATGGTCTTTAAAGGGACGCAAGGCAAAGTGACGCTGTTCTTAACCGGTATCGCCAGTGACAAAGCCTTTGCCTTTGAGAAACAGGGTATGGCGGGCATTGTTGAGCCGATTGGGAATAACAGCCTGATTCTGGTTGGAGACAAAGGCGAAGATGTGGCGAACATCGCGCAAACCTTGATGGATATCATCAAGCCGATGAGTTAACAACCTGATAACATTTTGTGAGCAAGATCATGGCCTGAGATCCCCTCTCAGGCCATTTTTTTAGCATAAAATTAGAGCTTACACTCTAAAAACAGCCATTTTGTAGGATTTTCCTGCCAGATAACCGTCATTTCGCTAATTTTATCTGCCAACTACGCAATGGTCGGATATGTATCTCCTATAATTGCCTCTAGGATCAGCCACCACTGAGCTTTTGCTCAAATATAACGTCCGAAAGAGACGAACAAAAAGGAAAAAGCACAAATGAACAAGACGCGTCTGTTTAAAAAATCACTGCTAGCAGTGACTATCGCATCAACGGCAATGGCTTCACAGCAAGCGATGGCCGCCGGTTTCCAACTTAACGCACAATCAGCGACCGGCCTTGGCCGTGCATTCGCAGGTGATGCGGTTATTGCTGATAACGCATCAGTAATGGCACGTAACCCAGCAGCGATGGCGCTGTTTGATGAAACATCTTTATCTCTAGGTTTTGTTTCTATTACTTCAATGATTGAAGTAAAAGACGCACAATACACCGTATTCAACGGACAATCATATAGCACATCATCCGCAGATTATGATGACGCAGGGGATACGTCTATTGCGCCTAACATTCATTTGATTGTACCTGTCAACGATAAGTTTGCTTGGGGCGTCAACGCTTACACAAACTTTGGTACTAAAACTGAGTTCTCTGATGATTATGCAGCTTCGGAATACGGTGGCTTAACCGATGTAAAAAGTTTTAATCTAGGATTGGCTGGCTCCTATAGGCTCAACGATCAATGGAGTTTTGGTGCCGGATTAGACCTGATTTACGGAAAGGGCAAGCTTCAACGCACAGCGAGCCCAACTTTGTCAGCAGTCCTTACTCAACGTCAGTCAACATCATTCAAAGCTCTGGATACAACCGCTGATGGCTGGGCAGTAGGTTTTAACTTAGGCACAGTCTATGAGTTAAACGACAAAAACCGCTTCGGATTTTCATACAGATATAGCCCGGAACTCGAGGCTGAAGGCGATATCACCAAACTAGGTACTACTTACAGTAACGATACCTTATACATGCCTTTACCTGACATCGCTGAATTCTCGGGTTATCACCGCCTAGCTGACAAGTTTGCAGTTCACTATAGCGTACAGTGGATTGGATGGAGTTCATTCGACAAGCTGCAAGCGGAGAAAGCTGGAAAGCTTAACGATTACGAATGGCAGAATGGAATGCACTACTCCATTGGTGGTACTTATTATATGAACAAAGATTGGACACTGCGTGCAGGCTATATGCATGATACCAGTGCTCAGGATGAACTTACGTCAATTTCAGTACCTGATTCGGATAGAAACTGGTTGTCTGCAGGCTTCACCTACCATATTGATAGCAAATCAAACATCGACTTCGGCTTTACATATTTAATTGGTGCGGATGTTGATGTTAAAGAAGAAACCTACAACCCGCAGATGCCGTCAATGCTTCTTTCTTCAGTTGAAGGAACAACTCGCGCAGATGCTATCCTACTAGGCCTACAATACAGCCGCAGCTTCTAAGCACAGCGAACACGCTATACCTTCAAAGGCCGCTCTCGCGGCCTTTTTTAATTTCGTATTCAATCACTTCACTTCCTATTCAGGCTACACGTGTAACCTGAACCCTCCAATTGACCCTACAGATGTACGCTCAAATTTAGAAACACACCATTAACAAACAACATTTTAATTATATAATTTCACTATGGTTAGATTTTTATTCTAAAAACCATCAATAGCTTGTTTTTTATTTTTAAAGTGATTGCTCTAACTTTATCATCACACGACCAAAGTCAACGACAATCAGCGAACATAAAAATGAAAACCAATAAAACACTTCTTTCTCTTGCAGTGGCTGGCACTCTGATGACCAGCGCCACACACGTGTCTGCGGCTGGCTTTCAGCTCGCCGAGTACTCCGCAACAGGCCTAGGTCGAGCGTACGCCGGTGAAGCGGCGATGGCAGACAACGCCAGTGCCCAATGGCGCAACCCTGCCATGCTGACTTATCTAAAAGGGACGCAGCTCTCTGTGGGCGCTGTGTATGTGGACCCGAATGTGGATGTTAGCGGTACTGTAGATGGTTCAACATCGGTTAATCCAACGTTACCGAGTTCGAATGCCACGTCGTCTGACTTTGCTCACGATGCCGTTATCCCTAACTTTTACGTTTCTCACCAGTATTCTGAGCAGTTCTTTGTTGGCGCCGCATTCGGCACCAACTACGGCATGGAGACTGATCTGGGTACCGATTTCGCCGCTTCTCACTTTGGTAATGAAGCCAGTGTGATCACGATGGAAGCCAACCTAAACGCTGCGTATCAAATCAATGATGCGGTGAGCATCGGTGGTGGCCTACGTTACGTGATGGGCGAAGGAAGCTTTGGCGCAACGGCGCCAACAAACAATGTTTATGGCCTCCCGCAAGGCACGACCCTCAAATATATGGAAGGCGATGACACCGCTTGGGGCTGGCAACTTGGTGCCGCTTGGCAAATCGATGAGCGTAACCGTGTGGGCTTTGCCTACAAATCGGCGGTTGATCTCAAACTTACCGGTTCAGCCAACATCTTTACTGGTACTGCAATTGCCTCCAGCACAGGCTCTATTGATTTAACGTTGCCCGCCACTGCTGAACTCGCCAGCTTCCACCAGTTGACTGAAAAAGTGGCAATTCACGCCAGTGCAAACTGGACGGATTGGAGCTCATTCAAGCAACTTTACGCCGATTTAGACACCTTGCCATCGCAAACCATCAAGGTAGAAAATTGGGAAGACAACTACCGTTTTGCGCTAGGTACGACCTACCAGTGGGATCCGAAATTGGCGTTACGAGCGGGTGTCGCGTATGACATGTCAGCGGTGAGTGACAAAAACCGCACCATTACTATTCCGGAGACAGACCGTACTTGGCTGAGCGTTGGCGCCAGTTACGCGTTTACCAAGCAATTCACGTTGGATGGTGGCTTCACTTACGTGTTCGCAAAAGATGCGCCTATCACCGAATCTCGCGGCTACGATTCCGATGACACCGCTGAAGAACTTGCTGGACAGTTTGTAGGGCAAACATCAGGGCACGTGATCATCGTCGGTGTACAAGCGAACTACACCTTCTAACGCATACCCTTAAATACTTCGCCTTTATACGAAAAGGGCTTGGTCAGTGACCAAGCCCTTTTACTTTATCAACGTCAAGTAGTCAGAAATCTTGTAGATATTCATCAAGATATGCTTCTTCTTCCTCATTGAACGCTTCTTGTTCTATCTCGGCGTTAAAGTCTTGGCGTTGAAGATACGCATCACGCGTCAGTGCGTAAGGGTCAGGAGAGTTTTCCAACATCACTTCTTGATTCACCAGCGCTGCACGGGTTTCCATCCCTTCCAGAGCCCATTTACCTAACGCGCCCCAAAAATTCAGCAACGAAAGTGGTACGTAAGCACTGTCGACAAAATCCGCGGTCTCTCGCACTGTCCAAGGGCCATAGCCCGGCACCATGACATAGGGACCATTGCCGACCCCGTAGTGACCCACCGCATCACTGAACGTTTTTTCGTTGTGGTCGGTGATACCCGCCGCAGACGCCACGTCAATCAAACCCAGCAAACCCAGCGTACTGTTGATCAGGAATCGATTAAAGTGATCGAGCGCTTTTTCACCATTGCCCATAACCAGGTTGTTGATCACGCTCGATGGCTCATCTAAGTTGCCTAAGAAGTTCCCGATACCAGAACGAATTGGCGTCGGAACATAATCAACGTAGGCGAGCGATACGGGTCGCACCAAGTAAGGATCCAAGTAATCGTAATTAAGGGTCCACATGGTTCGGTTAAACCCTTCGATGGGGTCATACGGACCAGAGTCGTCATAAGCCGAGGAAGCATCAGGCTGGCTAGCACACCCTGACATCACTAACGCTGAGCAAAGTAACAATCCGGTTCGAGACGTTTTATCTATCATTATTATCTCTTTCCATGAAAAAAGCCGGTCGTGACCGGCTTTTTGTTAATCCATAAGCATTGGGAATTAGTATTGCTTATCTATTAGCACTTCAACTGGTTCCCCTATCTTAACCGCTTCGCTCTCGCCAAACCAGTCCCCTGCTTTGGTGGCAACATTGCCATCGCTGTCAATGCGCACACGCACCATCAACGCATCGAGCGATGAGAGTTTACGTGCTTCCAACATGCTGTTGCTGTCATCCAACACGACAGTGCGCGGGAAACTCCCAACGGGGTAGCGCGCTGCTGCGACTGGCATAGGCGCACCATCAGCGCTGTGCACTGACACAATGAGCGAAGCGTTCGGATCGGCTTGTATACTAGGGTCAAGCGCAATCGTCACCGCCACAGATTGGCCGTTACCTATCGCTTGCCCCATCTGCTTGCGTGCGTTGTCGATACTGCGCGAGAGCATCTCATAACGGCTATCGTCAGGGCCGATCATCTGCTGCATCACGCCCCAGTAACGAATCGCCGCTGGGAAGTCCTGACGCTCATAAGCATCAAACGCGAGCAAAGAGAACACGCGCAAGTCGACGTACTCTTGCTGAACCAACTCGGAAAGCAAGGTACGAGCACGGTTTTGATCAAACTCATCTTGAGAGAGCATCAAGGCTTGGGCATAGCCCAGTTGAACATCGGTGTTCTCGGGTTCTAGACGATAAGCTTTTTTCATCGCACCGATCGCCGTATCCACATCACGATTAGCGAGGCCAATACGACCGAGTAGCAACCAACCCGTTGAATCATCCGGTTGATAATGAAGGCGGGTTCTCAACGCCAAGGTTAAGTCTTTCATCTCGTCATCACTCAAACTGGCGCCTTCCGGCGACATGAGCTTTTTCGATAGCGCAGGCAAGTTTGCACTCACTTGCTGCCATTCGTTGACTTGATTAGCACCACCAAACTGGAAATACATCGCATAAGAGAGCGCAATGACCAGCGCAAATGATGGCACTAGCACCCAGACCGGCTTGATAGTCGCGCTATCAGCGCCCCCCTCTTTGGCAGGGATGTCATCGAGCAGGGACTGCTTAAGATCGTCGATGAGCTCTTGTTGGTTCTCCACCAAGCCTTCATCGGTTTCTTCAGCAAGTTCCGAGAGACGGTCTTTGTAAAACGCTTTATTGAGCTCGTCACGCAG